>DXCN01000070.1 GCA_019115985.1 Candidatus Rothia avicola
CGAAATACTCTCTGCCAGGATGCGGTCTTCCACGAGACGGACCACACGGTCCTTCGCCTCCTGATCAAACTTCTTCGGCATGTTCCAAATTTTCCCATCTACTCAAACGGAACAAAACCTGGGGCACTTCATAGCTGTTCTAGAAGAGCTTGCTCAAAGCAAGGGCTATACCCTTTTCTTACTCGATATTCGCAACCAACCAACTCTATTCAACTATGTCACCTCCCCCTACGGTTTAGTTAACCTATTACCTACCCTGACCCTAGCTCTCTGCTCCACGGCACTTATTCTTATCTACCTGCTAGGGCGCACCTCATCAATGGCAACAGCCCTCTCTCTGGGGGCCAGCCGCTACCAGGCCCAGAGGGTCGAGCTACATCGTTTGCTGCCGGGCCTACTCTTAGCTAGCTTGCTGGGTGCCTGCCTTGCCCTGGCCTACTCCCTCCTGGTGCCCCAATATTCTCCGCCCTTCCTCGCGGTGCTAACCGCTGTTCTTAATATCCTCTGGTGGCTAGCTCTTATATGGTTACTTCTTCACCGCGCAGGCAGGAGGCTCAAACGTGAGATCCCATGTTAAAAGAACTTTGCTGGACATCTCAAAGTTCCTACCCCGTCTGCTCCCCATCAGCCTGCTACTCTTTTTGGCCTCTTGTATCGCTGTTTATTCCCTAGCTTTCTCTCTCAATGACGGTGGCGTCAGGAGCCTAGGGAAGCAAGGTTTTGAGAGGCAGGCTGCCTTCCTGAGCCAAGTAGATACCCATAAACAGCGCACCATTACCACCCCACAGCAGGCCAGCCCTACCCTTTTAGAGAGTCTTGCCCAGGAACTGCAAAAATGTTCCGGGTGTCAGCTGCATATCGAGGTTCAAGGAGCGCTGAACCGGTCACAACTTCCGCTAGCGGATGTGGGTGCAGACGCACTGATCCTTGTCACCCGCCAAGCTGCTGAGCAAACAAACATTCCTCCAGCCCCAATCGGCAGCAAAAACTACGGACAGACAGTACACCTCCTGCCTCCCGAGCAGTTACCCAGCCTGCCCTTTTTACCGTTGGCAGACACGGTTTCCCTGCCTCAGAATATTTCCTGTTCCTGTTCAGCGCAGGAACTTGCTACATTGGCCTCACATATCAATGAGGCCTACAGGGCCGAAGGTCTTACTGCCCGCTTCTACGCCTACGAGAACAACCTTCGGCCCTACACGCTGACTCAGTGGACGGTAGCATTCAACCAGAACCTCCCTTTCTTCCTGCCGCTATTGCTACTGCTTGTACTATCGGTTGCTGCCAACGCAGCCTTGTGGAAGCTACTGCGCCCCAGCTACCAGCTTCAATGCTTCTACGGTGCTCACTGGCTGGTGCTACTATCTCGCTACCTCTTTTTTGTGGGTCTTGCCTTTACCCTGCCTATTTATACTGGGTTTGCTTTCGTAGACCGGCTCCTGCGTTCTGGTGGGGGGTACTCTGCCCCGCCCTGGGTAGCCGGTGGAGGTGCCCTGATGCCCCTGGTGTTCCTAGCTGCCCTCTTGCTGGTTGCTGCCCCGGGCGTCCTTTCCATCTATCGGCTTTCTCGAAAGGAGCGAATCGGTGACTCACCTCTTGCTTGAAGCCTACGGGGTAGATAAAACGGTGCCGGACGGCGCCACCCGGCGTCAGGTCCTCAAAGGCTGCGACCTCACCCTAGCTGCCGGAGAAATAGTGGGAATTATGGGGCCATCTGGCTGCGGTAAAACCACCCTGCTCGATATCGTAGCTGGCTTGAAAGTGCCCGACAGGGGGCAGGTCTACCTCTGTGGTACTCCACTGGACTATACGAAACCGGCCAGTTTGCCACCCCTGCGCCGGGAACACCTAGGTTTCTTATCTCAGGGCTACGGCCTACTGACCGACGAAAGCGTCTACGAGAACTTGGTACTTCCCTTGCGATTTCAAAAGCCCACTTTGCCCCGCAAAGAGTGGCGGGCTCTAGCGGAGCAAAAACTGCAGCAGGTAGGGTTAGAGGTTGCCTTAGAGAAGAAAATCAACCGTCTATCTGGCGGTGAAAAACAACGGCTGGCATTGGCGCGAGCCCTCATGCGTAATCCCAGAATCCTTATCGCAGACGAGCCCTCCTCGGCCCTTGACCGGGGGCGAACGGAGCACCTTGGTGAGCTTTTCATCCAGCTTGCAGCGCAGGGAACCGGGGTTCTGCTAGCCACCCATGACCCTTTACTAGCTGCCGCCTGCCACCGGGTTCAGAACCTAGAAACCCTCTAGGCCGGTAGCCTCTACAAAACCTTGCCCCAAAGAGCTTGACGGTGTAAAAATTGGCCGCACCTTTGCCGACTGGCTGGGCCACAACTGGCGAAGCTGGGGCGCTAGCTGGCGGCAGCCTCAGCCATAGGCCAGATCTTGGCCACCAGGGTCAGCACATCGTAGGTGGCCACGATTTCGTCCTTCTGGTTGTGTAGCACCGCGTCCCAGGTAACCTCACCGTACTCGTCGGTCACGCGCGGGGTAATCTTCTTAGCCGTTAGGGTCACGCGAATCGAATCACCGTAGGTGACCGGGGTGATAAAGCGCAGGTTCTCCAGGCCGTAGTTAGCCAGCACCGGGCCCGGGGCCGGATCAACGAAGAGTCCGGCAGCCCAGGAGACCAGCAGGTAGCCGTGGGCCACTCGGCGGGGGAAGAAGGGGTTAGCTGCCGCAGCCTCCTCGTCGGTGTGGGCGTAGAACTGATCTCCGGTCTCGTTGGCGAAATCGGTGATGTCTTGTAGCTTGACCTCGCGCAGGTCAGAAGCGAACTGGTCGCCGATGGCCAGCTCGGCCAGGGACTTGCGGAAGGGGTGCACACCCTCGCCCGACTCTACCTGGGCGCGGGTGACGGTTGCGGCGTCCGCCCCGGGGTGCCACACCCCGGTCAGGGCAGTGAGCTTATTGGGGGAGCCCTGAAGAGCGGTGCGCTGCATGTAGTGCTTCACGGCGCGAACACCACCGAGCTCCTCACCGCCACCGGCGCGGCCGGGGCCGCCATGCACCAGGTGGGGCACGGGGGAGCCGTGGCCGGTTGAGGTCTTGGCATCCTCACGGTCCAGCACCAGGATGCGGCCGTGGTGGGCGGCAATGCCCAGGGCCAGCTGGGCGGCGGTGGCGTCATCGTGGGTGCAGACCGTAGCCACCAGAGAGCCCTCGCCCAGGGCGGCCAGCTCAACGGCCTCGGCCAGGTCGGTGTACTCCAGAATGGAGGTTACGGGGCCGAAAGCCTCAACGGAATGAACCTCGGGGGTGCGGGCGTCCTCAAAGGTCAGCACCGTGACCGGGTAGAAGGAGGGGCCCTCGGGGGCCTCGCCGCGGAAGGCAATCGTGCCACCAGCCTCCACCAGGCGGGTCACAGCCTTTTCAACCTCGGCCTTCTGCTCGGGGGAGGCCAGCGAACCCATGGTCACGCCCTCCTCGCGTGGGTCGCCGACCACCACGCGTCCGGAAATCTTACCCGCCAGGGCCTCAACCACCTCAGCGGAGCGACCGGCGGGCACCAGGACCCGGCGGATAGCGGTGCACTTCTGGCCAGCCTTAGCGGTCATCTCCACTAGGATCGACTTGATAAAGGCCTCGAACTCGGGGGTGTCGGCGGTGGCGTCCGGCCCCAGAATAGCGGCGTTCAGGGAGTCGGTCTCGGCGGTAAAGTGCAGGCCCTTGGTCTGCACGCTGGGGTGCTGACGCAGGGTGCGGGCGGTGGCGGCTGAACCGGTAAAGGCCACGTGGTCGCGGTAGTCCAGATAGTCCAGCAGGTCGCGGGCCGAACCTGAAATCAGCTGTAGGGAGCCCTCTGGTAGCAGACCTGAATCCAGCATGAGGCGCACGGTTGCCTCAGTGACGTAGCCGGTGGGGGTGGCGGGCTTGACGATGGTGGGCATACCGGCGATAAAGGCCGGGGCGAACTTCTCAAGCATGCCCCAGATGGGGAAGTTGAAGGCGTTAATCTCAACGGCCACCCCGGGCAGGGTGGTGTAGATGTGCTCACCGATGAAGGAGCCGTCGCGGGAGAGCTGCTCGACGTTACCGTCGATAATGACACGGGAGTTGGGCAGCTCGCGGCGGCCCTTGGAGGAGAAGGTGAAAAGGGTACCGATACCGCCGTCCACGTCGATGTAGTGGTCGCGGCCGGTGGCGCCGGTGGAGAAGGAAAGCTCGTAGAGCTCGGCCTTGTGCTCGGTGAGGTACTGGGCCAGCTGCTTGATGATGAGGGCACGGTCGTGGAAGGTGAGCTTGCCCAGGTTGGCCTGGCCGACAGAGCGGGCATAGTCAATGGCACCTGCGGTGTCGATTCCTTCGGTGGATACCCGGTAGATGGGCTGACCGGTGATGGCGTTGAGGACGTCCTGGGAAGAGGTGGGGTTTTCCGGGGTCCACCAGGAGCCCTTGATGAAGCTGGGGACCAGTGCGGGGGTGCTCGTCATTGAGAAATCCTTACTGTTGGGAAGCCCGGAAATAAATGACCGAGCGTTCAGTTATTGGTATAAACTATAGTTCACATCACAGGTGAAGAAAAGCCTTGCACCCCTTGAGGAACAGGGCGGAAAGGACGCTCATGGGCGAGCAGGTAGGCCCCGGCCAGGAGGCTGACGGGCAGGTCGAACTCTGGAAAATCACCCTGGGTGAGCTAGACGAAAAGATGGGCGTGCAGGTGCTCGAAGAGTCCGCTGAACGGGTTGTAGCCACCATGCCGGTGGAGGGCAACCGCCAGTCCCTGGGCCTGTTGCACGGGGGCGCCATGCTGGCCCTGGGGGAGGCGGTGGGCTCCTGGGCTGCGGTCATTCATGCCTCATCCATGGGCAAGGTTGCGGTGGGCGTGGACGTGAATGCCACCCACCACAAATCCTCAAAAACCGGCACCGTGCGGGCGACGGCGTCTGCCATTCACCTGGGCCGCTCCTTGACCACCCACGAAGTGATTATCACCCACGAAGATACGGGCGCGCGCCTGTGCACCCTGCGGATCACCAACTTCATCAAAGCTGTTTGAGCTGTACACGGGATAATTTTCTAAGGTAGGATACTGGTAAGACATAGGCATTAGCCTCATGTAAGTGAACCCGAGACCCATCCGGACGGTTGTGGCGCTCGGGTTTCGCGCTTAAATGGTAGGTTTCACCTAAACGTCGATTTCGGTAACGATGGTTTCTACCATCTTTCTCCAGTGCCCACCTTTTGCCCATGCCCAGCCGACGGCATCTGGGATGGACAGTAATATTTCAGAACTTGCTTTGCGGTGGTCATAGGTGAGTCTTTCACGAGCCTGGTGGGAGCCGAGGAACTCACTTATAACTCGCCTGTCACGGCCATCCATAGTTTCATCTTGCTCTAGGCAGAGATTCCCCACCCTGTAACTGAGTAAGTCTGATAGAAGTGCGTGGAGACAGGCTTTCCGGGCTTCTATCTGAGAACGGTTATCTGTTGTGGCGCGATAAATATGTACAGAAATACCAAGTTCGACGATCTTTGTAAGAATTTTTTTCCGTTGAGAGTCGCGCTCCTTGGTCATATGAAAATACGTTTGATTCTTGAGGCAGAGTGATTTGAGTGCTAGGCGAATTCGCTGAAGGTCGCCGTGGTGTATCAAAGCTGCCATAAGAAAGTAATCCTTAGCCTTACTCTCATCAACAAAAGCATGGCTCATGGACTCTTCGGATGGGTGGGGTTTGCTGTTGTTCATGAGGTATTACTTACTTTGGGGTAGGGGGAAAACATACCGGGTTCCCTGCCTTACTCCGGGAATATAACCACGATATGCTTCAAGCTCCTTGCCTGTAATAGGTTTGATAATGAGAGAAACACGATTCTGATAACTAGATCGTGAGATTGCCTCGACGATGGTTGCCGCCTCTTTGATGTAGCCACCAATGACACCAAGCAGTACGCTTTCATTCGCAATCAGTCTGTCCAGGTTTGATTGTTCAATCTGCCACCAGCCTGAAACCTCTTCATCGGGGGCTAGCATGCGCCCTTTGCGTGATAGCTCCTCTAGTGCTTCGTTGCGGCCATTGTGCTTACTGAGGGTGAGGGACTGCTCTAACTCTTGGGAGGTTATTGAGACAGCTGGAAATAAGCGGTGTGCTTTGAGCTGAGCCGCAGACGCAAGTTGGTAGTTTGGTAGCTCTGCAAGATTTTTTACCCCGCTACTTAAAATCCTGTCTCGCTCATCAAGTGGTAGGAAACCGAAGCGCTTGAGTGTTTCGATTTTATCCTTACCGACCTTGTCTCCGGTGGACTGAGAAAGCGCTGCACTTGCGGCTGCTACTGAAAAAATTGAGCCAAACATTGTAAGCTCCGTTCATGTTGTTTAGGTACTGGCGCTATGCTACCAAGACAATACAGCAAAAACAAATACGGAAAAACTAACCCGCAATTCTGCCATTTTGAAGAATACCTGTGCTGGCTGGGGAGACTGTCCCACCCTCAGGTAGCTTTCGTTGCATCTCAAAAAAGCTGTAGGCACTACTGTTTAGATCTGTTGGCTGTTGGGCTGGGGAAGCAAGTGTCATCCATCATAGATTCTCCACCAGTGGTACCGTGCGAGCAGAAGCGCAGGCCATTCACCTGGGGTGCTCACTGACCACCCACGAAGTCATCATCACCCACCAGGAGAGCGGGGACCGGCTCTGCATCCTGAGAATTACCAACTTCATCAGAGGGTAGGCTCAGTGCGGAGCTCGGGGGTGACTGTGGCAGTACTTGAAAGTGATCGATTTCTGTGTGAAAATTAAGTGATTATATGTAGGTTTCGTGAAAAAAGTAAGTTTTATGGAAGGCGTGGCATGAGGGGACACTGGTTTGAGATTCTGGGCGTGATTGAGCCGGAAATTAGAAAGACGGTTTTGGATGCACATCATGACATGGTAGGGGCTCAGGATGAATCAAAGATGTCTAGTGGTGGGGTCTATGGTCAGATGTGGCTGAAGCTTCATAAATCTTTTGAAGCCATGGCTAGAAATAATGGTCATATAATGCAGGTCATCCGTGTGCGTAATGCAAATTATAAGCTTGTTACTGTTGGCCCATACCTGCTGTATCCTTGGCGGTTTTCATCAAAGCAGGTCGATGATATTGGAGGTAAGCGATTTGCAGAACCTAATTCTGTGAGGAGTAGGCTATTCGCATTGTCTCCATCTTCACGGAGTGAGCCTATGCTGCCTTTTTCACTTGAAGGCGAATCGGGGGATGTGATGGATGAAGTTTTGGAAGTTGACTCTGATGTGGAAATTTATGATTCATACAGAGTTATAATTATTGGAATTTCTAGTAATAGCGATTCAATCCATAAATTGATTTGGGGTGAGGCATCCTTGGCTGAGGATGGTCGTCTTAAGATGAGAGACTCTAGAGAAATTATTATGGAATCGCAAGACGCTATTTCTGTTTGGGATAATGATGCATCGTTTGATAGTGGGGATATCGCAGAAATTCCTGTTCTGCGCAAAAATAAAAATCAGCGAGAAGATAGCATCTAGGCAAGATGAACGGTATTCAATTTGTTTTTGATCCAGCTCGTCTGTCTCAGGCTAGAAAGGCTTTGGGTATGACGAAAAAAGATTTGGCTCAGAAGACTAGTGTTACTCCATCTGCGATTACTCAATTTGAATCAGGAATAATATCTCCAAGTGCTGAAAATATTGAAAACATGGCTCGTTCTTTGCAGGTGAGCCCTGATTATTTTAAAGCAGGTAGACCAATGTTTAGGTCTGCGGATAAAGGGATTCACTTTAGGAGTTTAAGGTCCACATCCGTACGTGATAGGGATAAAGCCGCATCTTATATTGAAAGACTGTGGGAGCTGGTTAACTTTTTTGAGTCTGAGGTTCAACTTCCTCAAGTTGATATCCCCCTATATCCTTCTGCTAAATATTTGCCGGAGGATGCGGCGCGAATTATCCGAAAAGAATGGGATATGAAGCCTGGGCCGGTGCAAAACCTTACAAACTTTATTGAGTTTCATGGCACTATAGTGTCTATATTGAACCTTCCTGAGGGTGAGAAAATAGGTGCTTTCTCTGTCTGGTCCCATGAAAGACCACTAATCCTAATTAATCCAGGCCGAACAAAAAATGTCTATGTTCAGAGGTTCACTTTGGCTCATGAGTTAGGACATCTTGTTATGCATGATGAAGTTATTCCTGGTGATAAAGATCAAGAGCGTGAAGCTGATCGTTTTGCTGCTGAATTTCTGCTTCCTAAAGATATCATAAAATATGAAATTCCAAACCGTATCGATATAAGTAAATATGAATTGTTGTCTCAGCGGTGGGGTGTCTCAGTGGAGGCATTGCTTTACCGAGCTAAAGAGCTGGGAATATCTTCAGAGCAGTCTATTCGCAGAGGTTTTATGAATTTAAACTTGAGAAAAAGTGGTAATAATATCTATTATCCTCCTTCAAATATGTATCCAGGAGAGCTTCCAAAGGTCTTGAGCAGAGCTGCTGAAGTTATTGAAGAAGAATATTCTATTGCGGAAATATCTGATGTAATAAAAATTCCACCAAAGTTTATTAGACTGATTTTGGGTGAAAGGGATAGGAGGCCGACTCTAAAACTGCTTGAATAGAGCGATGAATTTTAAATTTTTTTTGTCTATACTTTCTTGCTGTTGGGTTTACTCGATAGATATTTAGCTAAGTGCTCTGTTTGCCTTAGCGTCTTTTGTGAGCTAGTGTCCGGTGAGTGGCACCTGGAATAGCCGGGGGAATCAATAGAGATTTTTAAATGGGTCCCAACATCACGGTAGAGCCTGTTCAGCACGACAAGTAGCCGGGGCGGGCCCATGAAATTTCTGCCTGGCCCATAAAATGGGTGCCCCGTTGGAAATATGGATGCCCAGGCGCGCCAGCCCGGTTCTCCAGAAGCTGACTTGTTGCGGCTTCTCGAAGACCGGGCCTCAGCGTAAGGGTACGTACCTAGCTGTAGTCGTAGAAGCCCTTGCCGCTCTTGCGGCCTAGCTCCCCGCGGGCCACCATGTCGCGCATGAGCTGCGGCGGGGCAAACCGCTCACCCAGCTGCGACTCAAGATACTCGGCAATGCCGAGGCGGACGTCCAGCCCCACCACATCGGTCAGGGCCAGCGGGCCAATCGGGAACTTGTAGCCCAGTACCATGGCGTTATCGATATCCTCAGGGCTGGCCACTCCCTCCTCGACCATGCGGATAGCTTCCAGGGCGATTGCCACACCCAGGCGCGAAGACGCAAAACCGGGGGCGTCATTGACCACCACCGGGGTCTTGCCCAGGCCCTCAACCCAGAGGCGGGCCGCCTCCTTTAGCTCGGCAGACGAATGCTTAGACTGCACCACCTCCACCAGCTTGGACGCCGGCACCGGGTTAAAGAAATGCAGGCCAATAAAGTTACCGGGGCGCTCCAAAGACTCGGCTAGCCCATCAATCGACAGGGAGGAGGTATTCGACGCCAACCAGGCGCCCTCACCCAGCTGTTCCTCAACAGCCCGCAAAGCAGAAACCTTCAGATCCCAGTTCTCGGGCACGGCCTCAACCACCAGCTGGCGGTCCGCAAAATCACCGTAATCCACCGACACCGCAAACCGCTCGGTCAGCTCATCAAAATTACCGTCAAAAGCCCCGCGCTCCAGCGACTTGACCAGGTTGCGCTCCACGCGCTCGCGGGCAGCTTCGGCCGCCTGGGCATCCCGCTCAACCACCACAACCTGGGCCCCGGCCAGCAGGAAGGCATGAGCAATACCCGCACCCATGCGTCCGCCGCCCAGCACGCCCACACGGGCGGGAACCTTTAACTCGTGAACTTCAGTCATCACTCACCTCTACTTCTTCTTGCGGTCAAGAAAAGCCTGCATGCGGTCAAACTTGGCCTGGGACTCAAACAAAATCGCCTGGGCCAGCTCGTCAATGTGGGGGTGGGCCTCGCGCGGGGCCGCAAAGACCCGCTTGGTCACGCGCACCGCCAGCGGGTCCTGGGCTCCAATACGGTCTGCCAGGGCATGCGCTGCGGGGAGCAGGGCGGACGGCTCGTGCAGCTCGGTCACCAGGTGCAGCTCAAGGGCCTCGTCGGCAGACAGAATACGGCCGGCCATCAGAATCTCCAGGGCCACCGGCTCACCCACCAGCTCCTTAAGGCGCCAGAGGGCCCCGGCCGCGGCGATAATACCCAGGTTGGTTTCGGGCTGGCCCATCTTGATAGAGGGGGTGCCCAGGCGGAAATCAGCCGCGTAGGCCAGCTCCGCACCGCCACCCAGGGCGTAGCCGTCAATAGCGGCAATCACCGGCATGGGGAGCTTATGGATGCGGTCAAATATTTGCGAATTGACCCCGCGCAGGGCGTCCTCCCGGCGGCGCTCGCGCAGCTGGGCGATATCGGCACCCGAAGCGAAAATCCCGCGCCCGTCTATCTCGCATCCGGTCAGGATTAGAATCTTGGGGGTGACTTCGAGGTAGGCGCAGACCTCGTGCAGCTCGGCGACCATGGTAGCGTCAATGGCGTTGCGCACCTCGGGGCGGTTCATGCGGACAACCAGGCGGTCCTTGCCCTCTTCAAGAGCTAGGGCGGTGAAGTGCTCAAACATTAGACGGCCTCCACCAGCAGGGC
Organism: Candidatus Rothia avicola; assembly: GCA_019115985.1. Taxonomy (GTDB): domain Bacteria; phylum Actinomycetota; class Actinomycetes; order Actinomycetales; family Micrococcaceae; genus Rothia; species Rothia avicola. The sequence continues at coordinate 10,586 of DXCN01000070.1, forward strand.
AGCGCCCTGGCCCACGCCAATGCACATGGTGGCTAGGCCCTTGGTGGCGCCTTCGCGCTCCATACGGCCCAGCAGGGTAATGACAATGCGGGAGCCGGACGAGCCCAGCGGGTGGCCCAGGGCAATCGCCCCGCCGTCGCGGTTGACGATATCCTCGCTCAGGCCCAGGCGGCGCATGGACGCCAGGGACTGGGAAGCAAAGGCCTCGTTGAGTTCCACAGCCCCCAGGTCTGCCACCGCCCACCCGGCCCTGGCCAGGGCTTTTTCAGTGGCGGGTACGGGGCCCAGACCCATAATTTCGGGGGCTAGACCGGCGGACGTACCGGTGACAACGCGGGCGCGCGGGGTTAGCCCGTACTTCTTCACGGCTTCTTCGGAGGCCACAATAATGGCTGATGCCCCGTCGTTGAGAGAGGATGAATTACCTGCCGTCACCACAGAACCACCGGCAACGACCGGGCGTAGCTTGGCCAGCACCTCAACTGTGGTGCCGGGGCGGGGGCCCTCGTCCGTATCAACCACGGTTTCTAGGCCCTTGTAGTCCCGTACCACCACGGGGACAATTTCGTCTTTAAAGTGCCCGGCCTCAATGGCCGCGATGGCCCGCTCGTGGGAGCGGACGGCAAAGGCGTCACAGTCTTCGCGGGAAATGGAATCGACGCGGGCTACCTCTTCTGCGGTTTCTGGCATGGAGTAGGTGAACTTGTCGCGCTCAGCAAACACGGGATTGACGAAGCGCCAGCCAATAGAGGTATCAAAGCTCTGGCCGGGCTTGGCAAAAGCGGTGGTGGGCTTTTCCATGACCCAGGGGGCGCGGGACATGGACTCCACGCCGCCTGCAATCACGATATCGGCCTCTCCCGCCTTAATCATCTGCGCAGCGAGGGTAATAGCGCTCATGCCCGAGGCGCACAGGCGGTTGACGGTGATGCCGGGGACGGTGTCGGGGTAGTCGTTGAGCAGCCAGGCCAGGCGGGCCACGTTGCGGTTCTCTTCGCCGGCACCGTTGGCGTTGCCCAAGATGACCTCGTCGACAGCCGCCGGGTCAAGCCCGGCCTTCTCGACGACGTCCTTAATCACCAGGGCTGCGAGATCATCGGGGCGGACGGACGACAGCGCCCCGCCGTAACGCCCCACGGGGGTGCGGGAGCCGCCTACGAGATAAGCCTGGGGTGTCTGCGACATTCAAACTCCTTTGTCAGAAAGCCAAGAAATAACTGACCAATCGTTCACTAAATCTTTCCACTTTCAGTGATGTAGGTCAAGGGTAAGAGAAAGACCCCCGCCACCGGTGGGTGGCGGGGGTTGAGGGCTTATGCCTCTTCGGGGTGAAGGTCGATCTCCTGGTTGCTCTTGGGTACCATGCTGACCGCAATCACCGACACCACAGCCAGGGCCGCGATGTAGACGCCAATCATCCAGGACTGGCCGGTCTGCTTCAGAATCATCTCAGCAATCATGGGGGCAAAAGCGCCACCCAGAATCGCTCCGATGGCGTAGCCAATCGAGATGCCCGAGAATCGCACGGAGGCCGGGAACATCTCGGCGTACATGGCTGACTGGGGGCCGTAGGAGGGGCCCAGGCCAATGGTGAGGACGAAAATAGCCAGGGTGAAGAGGGCTGCGTTGCCGCTGTCGATCAGGAACCACATGGGTACGGCCCAGAGAATCATAAAGCCGTAACCCAGCTGGAAGGTGCGCACGCGGCCAATCTTGTCGCTTATCCAGCCGCCGACCATGGTGAAGATAAGCCAGCCCAGGCCGCCAATCAGTGAGGCGGTCATGGCCTCGCCACGGGTCATGCCCAGGGCCTTCACGCCGTAGGAGATGAAGAAGGCGATAACTAGGTAGCCTGCTGCGTTGTTGGCGATGAAGATCAGGGCTGCCAGCACAACCTCTTTGGTGTTGCCCTTAAAGAGCTGCTTGAGCGGAGCTGATTCGCGCTTCTTGAGGTTCTGCATCTCCTTGAAAACGGGGGATTCTTCAACCGAGTGGCGGATGTAGAAACCCACCAGAATCAGGATGATGGACGACCAGAAGGGGATGCGCCAGCCAAAGCTGAGGAACTGCTCTTCGGTCAGAATGGTGTTAAGGAGGAGGTTGACTAGGGTCGCCAGAATCATGCCTAGGGGCACGCCAATCTGGGGGAAGGCTCCGAAGAAGCCGCGTTTGTTGCGGGGTGAGTGCTCCACCGACATGAGGGCGGCACCGCCCCATTCGCCACCGGCTGAGAAGCCCTGGAGAATGCGCAGAATCACGATAATAATGGGCGCTGCGATGCCGATTTGGGCGTAGGTTGGCACGAAGCCAACGCCGACGGTGGCGATGCCCATCAGAATGAGGGTGAGCACCAGGGTGATTCGGCGGCCGAACTTGTCGCCGATGTGGCCGGCGACGATAGCGCCAAGTGGGCGGAAAATAAAGCTAATGCCCAAAGATGCCCATGAAACAATCTGGGCGATGGTTTTGTCTTCGCCTTCGGGGGTGAAGTACTGGGTGGCAAGAATCAGGCCTGCGGCCTGGGCGTAGATGAAGAAGTCGTACCATTCGATGGTGGTGCCGATCAGGGTGCCTGCTAGCACCTTCTTTTCTTCGCGGCTGACCCGGTGGCGGGTGGTAGTTGCCATGTGTGAAGACATCGGTGTCTCCTTGTGTGTGGGGGTGGATGATATGCGCCCGCCTGAGGTGGGGGTCACATTTGTTTGAAATCATATACGAAAATGTGGGGCGTGCAATAGGTCTGTGCGAGAAATTTTTTAACGACCGGTCAGTAATTTCTGCTCGACCCTGCCCTCAGGGAGGTTAAGGACGCCTGCCCCGCCCGGGTGCATCCGGACGGGGGCAGGGGGGCGGGGTTTACTCGCAGATAACCTGCGGCAGGCCCATGTGCTTGAGGCCTTCGATGCCAAACTCCACGCCGTAGCCTGACTCCTTGATGCCGCCGAAGGGGATGCGGGGGTCAATCGCGCCGTGCTTGTTGATCCAGACAGTGCCAGCCTCAATCTTGGCGGCAACCTCGCGGGCTCGCCCAACATTCGATGACCAGACAGAAGCACCCAGGCCCACGTTCAGCTTGTTGGCCTCTTCGAGGGCTTCCTTTAGGGTGGAGTAGCGGATAATCGGCAGGGCCGGGCCAAACTGCTCCTCAAGGACCAGGGGGTTGTCCTTGTCGATGTCGGCCACCAGGGTGGTGGGGTAGAAGAAGCCCTTGGCCCCCTCGTCAGGGTTGCCGCCGAGCAGGACGCGGGCACCGGCGTCCTTAGCCTTTTGCACCAGGTTGGCCACAATGTCGTACTGGGCCTTGTTCTGCAGGGGGCCCAGAACATTCTGCTCTTCAAGGCCTACACCCATAGGCATATTCTGAGCAACAGCAACCAGCTCGTCGCAGACCTGGTCGTAGAGGGAATCGGGCACGTAGAGGCGCTTGAGGGCCGCGCAGGTCTGACCGGTGTTGATAAAGGCGCCCCAGAAGAGCCCCTCGGCGATGGCCTTGGGGTCGGCATCGTCCAGCACGATACCTGCGTCGTTGCCACCCAGCTCCAGGGTGAGGCGCTTGAGGGTGTCTGCGGTTGAGGCGGCAATCTTCTTGCCGGTGGCGGTCGAGCCAGTGAAGGTAATCTTGTCGATGCCCGGGTGGGTGGTCATGGCAGCCCCTACTTCAGGGGTTGCCGGGATGATCTGCACAACCCCCTCGGGGAGCACGGTGTTGATCACCTCAACCAGGGCCAGCACGCTCAAGGTGGTGTACTCGGACGGCTTGAGCACAATGGTGTTACCCATGCGCAGGGCCGGGGCAATCTGCCAAATGGTAATCATGAGCGGCCAATTCCAGGGGCCAATGCCGCCCACTACGCCAATGGGGCGGTAGTTGAGCACGGCGCGGGTCTCGCCGTCATCCACCAGGGTTTCTTCCTCCATTCCGAAGGATGCGGTAGCGCGAGTCCAGGCTACGCACCCGCCCAGCTCAAACCGGGCATTGGGGCCGTTGAGGGGCTTACCCTGCTCGCGAGAGAGTAGTTCGGCCAGGGGTTCGGAGGCCTGCTCAATGGCGTCCGCCATCTTCATGAGGTAGTCGCTGCGCTCGGCGTGAGAGAGGGCTGCCCAGGCTGGCTGAGCCTCCCGCGCCTTGGTGACAAGCTGGTCAAGGACGTCGGTGCCCTGCTCGGGTGCCAGGCCGATAAGTTCTTCGGTGGCCGGGTCAAAAACCTCGCGGGTGCCCCCTGCGGTCACGCGGCTCACCAGTTCTGAGTAGGATGTGGGTAGTGACAGCATTGTCATCTCCTTGCTGTTAAAAACGGTTATATCTATGATGTGAGTCACGGTTTTATGCGCGTTAGGCGAGCCGTGCACAGTATTTGGCGCAGTGTGCGCCCGGTCACCTATGTGGCCGCAGAGTAGCAGGAGGGCGCCCACATGAGCCAAGAAGACAACCGCGCAGCCTACCGCTTCAGGCAGCACCAAGAACTCGGCTTCACCGACTGGTGCGCCGGTGCGCGCGAAAGCTTCGGTGACCTGCGCATCACCTGCGATAACCCCGAAAACTTCAGCGCTAGCGTCCGCACCGCCTCCTTAGGGGATGTGGAACTATTCGACATGACCACCCCCGCCCATAGTGTCGCCCGTACCCCTGACGCGCACGATGCCGAGCATAATGGCTACTGCAAACTCAGCCTGCAACTCGACGGCGAAGCCGTGCTCACTCAGGACGGGCGCACCTGCCGCCTGCGCCCCGGTGACCTGGCCCTCTATGTGACCAAGCGCCCCTACCAGCTCGAATACCCCGGCCAGCAGCGCAGCCTCATCGTGCTCTTCCCGCAAAACTTCGTGTACCTGGGGGGCGACTATGTAGGGGTCATTACGGCTACCCCCGTCTCTGACCAGCAGGGGCTCGGAAAGTTCGCCGTGCCCCTCTTTGAGCAGCTCGCAGCCAACCTTGATGAACTCAGCGGCCCCCACGCCCTGGCCCTGGTGCGCTCGGCCCTCGAAATGCTTATTACCGTCATGGCGGCAGAATCAAACGAAGCCGGGCGCTCGCCGGGCAATATGCTCTTTCACCAGGCCGTCGCCTATATTGAAGAGCACCTGGGGGATCCCGACCTGGGCCCCGGCAAAATCGCTGACGCCCTCTATATCTCCCTGCGGCAGCTGCACGGTAGGTTTGCGGCCAATCAGCAGACCGTCTCTACCTACATTCGCACCCGCCGCCTGGAGTGCATTCGAGAAGATCTGGCTAACCCCCTTTACCGCGGGGACTCGGTGCAGACCATCAGTGCCCGCTATGCCCTCTTTGACCCCTCGCATGTGAGTAAGGCTTTTAAGGCTGAATACGGAGAAAGCCCCTCGACCTACCGTTCCCGTATACTAGCCCAAGGATAAAAACCTAGCTAACCCCTGGGAAAATCTGCCTCTTCTCTGAGGCTAGCAACTGGCCACCTCCAGCTCAATCGCCACCTCTGGTAGAGCGTTCGCCAGGGCAAGACTGACGGCCCGAGCGACGTCGGGAACCTTAGCCTGAGAGGAAACTCCCAAGCGAACAGCCACAGTAACCTGATCGGTAGCCAGCCTCTGCGACCTCATGGAGGCACCCTGGGCCCCTCCTACTGCCCTGAGCCAGTGGGAGGGGCGGGGGTAGATTTTCTCTACCCCCGGGACAGCTAGAACCAGCTGGCGCAGCTGCTCTAGGGAAGTGTCTTTGAGGAAAGGGGCCGCCCCGGTCTCAGGTGCAGTGGAGGCCCCTGGTTCGATAAAAAAGTATGCTGTCATAAGCGTCTATACCTCCTGATGCCGGCCCAATAAATCCTGCACGGTAATATCAATAGCGGTGATATTGAGTTCGCTGATACGGGCGAACTCCTTGGCGAGGGACTCCCGCAGCTTGTGGATTAAACTAGGAATAGGCAGGCCTTCTACCGTTGAGACGGTAAGGGACACACGAATAGGAGCACCCCAGTTTTGAACCTCTCCTTCCAGCCTGCACCTGCCAATGATTACCCCCTCTAGCTGATCTGCTACCGCCCGAGCAGCGGCGACCACAGCCCCTTCTGTCTGGGTAAGCCTTATCCCCTCTTGCGGGGAAGCTAGCGGAATGGACCTACCTGCTTTGGCTTCAAAGGCTAGGTTGTTAAGTAGAGAATCAATCCAGGAACTATCCTGCTTTTGCTCAGAAATGTTTTGCTCTAGGGAGGTCAGCGCCAGGGTATGAAGCCTGGTGAGAGAGGCGATTTTTCGACTGCACTCCGGGCAGCTATCAATATGTTGGGCCAGGCCCTTCTCTGCCCGTCCAAGTGGCTGGCCATCATCGCGATCAAGCCAGTTGCTCAGTGTGCTCATGGGCATATTGCATTCTGTCATGTTTACTTCTTTCCCTCCATCAGCTCTAGTAGTTTGACGCGGGCCCGGGCTAGATGGCCTCGCACACTAGCTGTGGTGATTCCCAGCGTTTCTGCGATCTCGTGGTAGCTTGACCCGCCGTACTCCCGCATAAGCCAAATCTGTTGTTGCTGCTCGGGCAACTTCTTGAGGGCCAAACTAAGATGCCGCATTTCTGCCCCCAAAATAGCCTGAGTTTCTGGGGTAGGCGCAGAACTAGGGAGATCATGGTGATCTTCGATGGGGGTATTGACTTTTCGTGCTCTTATCAGATCGATACATTTACGGCCGGTGAGAGTCATGAGCCAACTTTTGACCTTGCTAGGGTCATCGAGGGTATCTAGCTTTTGCCAGGCCGTTAGCAGGGTTTCTTGTAGGGCATCGTCTGCATCAGCCGTAGAGCCAGTGAGCTTAAGCGCATAGGCCCTCATAGCCGGAAGATAAGACCTGACTAATACCTGGAATGCGGGTGCGTCACCGTCGCATGCACGCTGGAATAGTAGCTGGCTGGGTAGGTCAAGGGGCAAGTGCTGGAGTGGGGCTTTCATCTAGTGTCCTGACATCAGACGAGGTAAGGAGGAAAAGACAGCTAGGTGAGCCCTGCTAGGTAGGGCTCACCTGAAGGAATCTCAGCGGACTCGGAAGCTGTCTTTTTGGAAGGTGGAGCGTAAGCCACCTGTGACTCTCACAGCCAGTGGTAGACGCTGCCCAAGCAGGATATCTAGCCCCTGAACAATGCTCGCTGTTTTTTCTTGAAGGCGCAGAATATCTGCCCCCCGGCGTACCTCAAGCTTAACCTGCACCCCGCTACGCTTTTTCAGGTACAAGGGGCTGACGCTAACAGCCAGCACGTCATCCTGCTGCTCGAAAGCCTCGGTCAGGGCCTGTTTGATAAACCTGTGAGTTATCGTGGTGCTCCCGGCTGTTACAGGATCTTCTTGACTCAGAAGTTCCGGGGTGCGCCCGGAGACCTGCTTGATGATGAGCCAGATAAGAAGACCGATGATTAGCACCAGTAGCAGGAGGGCAAGAAGGGTGATGAGGCTGGTTTGTTCACCCCTTATGGTCAGGGCTGAACTTGCAAAAAGCTCCTCTAGCTTACCTTCTACAGGGGCAATATAATCTCGCCAAAAATCTTGAATCTGTGCAAGAGTCGCCAGGGCGATACTTGCTGCCCCCAGGGCAATGAGGATAAGTCCTACTGCTCCTAGAAAAAACCGGTTAAGAGCTCGTGGTGCCTTAGCCATTGGAAACCACTCCTTGCTTTTCTAGCTGCACACGAACCTTTGGGGCCGGTGCCAGGGCATACGCATCGAGGGTAGCCTGTGCGTAGGCGGTGAGTTCTGGAAGGTTAAGGCGGTGGCCGGATACCGGTGTAATAGTCACCAGCACCTGGCGCGGTGAAACGCGACTTACCACCTGGTCTTCGGTCAAACCTGCGTGACGGCGAATTGCGGCGCTCATAGCGGAGGCAATGACCTTATCGTCAGCTACAAAAGCGAAACGTCCAGTCGTGCTCTTATGGCGACGCAGGGTGCCAGGGGCGCAGGCTAGGAAGAGTAGGATAAAGCCGAGCAGGGCAAGAACCCCACCAATCAGGCCAGCTAGTGCCGGTGTCAGCCACTGAGGGGCCGAGAAAAAAGCCCTAAAGAGGGTCTCACTAGAGAGTAGTAGAGGGGCCAGCCCCACAGTGGAGAGAAGCAGCTCTGTAGCTACCCAGGCCACTAAGAGAATTAGGGCCAGGGCTACAAGGGAGGCCGCCACAGTTCGAGAGGAATGGGTTTCCCGGTGGCCTATTAGCTTTACCAGCGGCCCCTTCTGCTCCTGCACCTGCTCTAAGGCGCTGGAACTAGACTGGGCAAGAGAGGCAGAACCGGGACCTCCTTGCTGTCTAGAGTCTTGAACACTCATCGAACTCTCACTTCCTTCTGGGGATCTGTAATGCCCTCAAGTTTGAGGTCTACAGCCCCTATTTCAGCTCCGCACAGGTAGCTAGCTCGCGCAAGAATATCAGCGCGGGCCCGGGCTAGTGCGGCAAATAGATTCCCCTGAAGACCCGAAAGGTAAGCGGTATCTGCGGCCAAGAGGTCAAGTCTGGGTAAGGGGTAGTCCACCGACACCGCGATACCCAACTTTCCCCTATCATCAAAAAGGGAGGTGCGGACACACCCGGTGCTTACACCTAAAGCCTGGGCTGTTATAGCCGAGCAGGCAGAAACCAGTGCTTTCTTAGCTACCGTGGTATGCCCTACACCCTGAATTTTTGGAGTCGTCATAAAGTCTCATCTATCGAAGCGCCGGGGGCTGGGCTGCCCGCGCTCAAACTACTAACTACTGCTCTTACCGAGATGACGAACTCTTGCGCACAGCATCGAGAACATCTGAAACCTCAAGGTCGGACCTGCTCAGGAAGTGCCCGGCTACTGCCCCAAGAAGCATCAGGAGGGCAACCAGCACAAACCCACCAAAACCGTAGGTTAGTCCGGCAAAAGCTAAAACTGCGCCCAGGAGGGCACCTGCTAGAGTCTTAGACATTACTTAACACGGCCTTCAGCTTCAGCCTTTTCTGCCTCATCGTCATCGCTGGGGATGTGGACATCGAGTACCTCAATATTGACTTCGGTAACCTCGAGACCGGCCAGGGTCTGGATAGCCTCAATTACTGCCTGGCGTGCCTGATCTGCAACCTCATAAATGGGGTAGGGGTATTCAACAATGATGGATAGGTCAAGCGCAGCCTGGGTCTGGCCAACCTCAACGCTGATACCCTGCTTGAGGTTATCGTCCTGACCCACTGCACTGCGCAGCGCGCCCATTGCTCGGGCTGCCCCACCACCAAGGTCGTAAACACCGTCTACCTCACGAAGGGCGATGCCTGCAATCTTGGCAATAACGCCATCATCAATTTTGGTGGTTCCCTGGCCCTTATCTTCACCGGTGTTCTTGGTTAGGGCACCTGCACCCTGAGTCTCAGCGATATCTGCGGGGGTTACGGTGGTCTGTGCCATGATAGTGTATCTTCCTCTATCTATATAGTGCTTACTCTCCCCTTCTTAGGGGAGATAATGGCGCCGATTGGAGGTTACCAACCTTGCTCTTTGAAACGCCTTCATAAGTAAGACGAAGCGGGCAGGAAGAATGTCACGGAATCTCGAAACTTTTTTTAAAAAATCTTTATTTCCCCTTGTCAAGACGGCGCAGAACAAGGGGAAGCTATCTAGCTAGTGGGCTGCCTATAGGGAGTGTGCTAAGTAAAGCGCAGCAGGCGGGTGGAATTGAGCACCACGAAGACTGACGAGAAGGCCATGGCCGCTGCCGCGATCATAGGGTTGAGCAGGCCCGCCGCCGCTACCGGAATGGCTACCGTGTTATAGGCAAAAGCCCAAAACAGGTTGCTCTTAATCAGGCGCAGGGTGGCCCGCGAAAGTCGAATCGCCGTCGGGAGTGAGCCCAGATCACTGCGCACAATGGTCATGTCGGCTGCTTCAATGGCTACGTCGGTGCCCGACCCCATGGCCACACCCACGTCCGCCTGGGCTAGGGCGGCTGCGTCATTCACGCCGTCCCCCACCATGGCAACCCCTGCCCCGCCTTCTTGCAGGCGGGTGATGGTGGCTAGCTTGTCGGACGGGCTGACCCCCGCATAGACGTCCGCAGGGGCAATGCCCACCTCGGCGGCCACAGCGCGGGCGACAGGCTCGGCGTCCCCGGTCAGCAGCACCGGAGTAAGACCCAGGGCTCGCAGCTCGGCCAGGGCCTCGGACGCCCTGGCCTTGGGGGTATCGTGCAGGGCCAGCAGGGCAGCGGGCTGACCCCCGATAGCAAGGACGACGGCGGTGCGCCCGGCCTCCTGCTCGGCAAGTAGGGCACGGGTGTGGGTTTCACTTAGCTCAACACCTTCAGAGACAAGGAAGCTGGGCTGGCCCACCAGCACCAAGAATTCCCGGCTCTTACCTGCGGAAACATCTTCTTGCAGGATGGCTCGCACGCCCCCGCCAGGGGAGGAGGCAAAATCAGTGACCTGTGGCAGAGCCTGCCCTCGCAGGTGGGCCTCAGCCTGAGCCGCCTGAATAATAGCCCGGGCAACGGGGTGCTCAGAGCGGCTCTCAGCCGCCCCCGCCAGGGCGAGTAGCCGGCCGGCGTCCTGGTCTTCACGGCCAGTGAAGGGGATTACCTCAGCTAGGGTGAAGGTACCGGTGGTGACGGTGCCGGTCTTATCGAGCACCACGGTGCGCAGGTGCTTGGTGGATTCAAGCACCTGGGCCGACCGAATCAAAATACCCAGCTGGGACCCGCGCGAAGTACCCGCCAGCAGGGCCGTCGGGGTGGCCAGGCCCAGGGCACAGGGGCAGGCAATGACCAGCACCGATACGGCTGCGGTGAAGGCGGCATTGAGATCCCCAGTCACCAGCAACCAACCCACCAGGGTCACCAGGGCCAGGGCAATCACCACCGGCACAAAAACCGCAGAAACCCGGTCAGCCAGGCGGGCAATAGGGGCCTTAGTAGACTGGGCCTCCGCCACGGTGCGGCTCATCTGAGCTAGCACGGTGTCAGAGCCCACCCGGGTCGCCCGCACCGTCAGCGAACCCGACGTATTGACGGTCGCGCCAACAACGGCGTCCCCCACCCCCACCTCAACCGGAACAGACTCACCGGTCAGCAGGGAGGCGTCCACCGCAGAGTGCCCCTCAACAACTTCACCGTCCACCGCAATTTTCTCGCCGGGCCGCACCACAAAGAGATCGCCGGGGAGCAGGTCTTTGACGGGAATCTGAACCTCCCGCCCGCCCTGCAGCACCGTGGCCGATTTCGCCCCCAGGTTCAGCAGGGCCCGCAGGGCCTGGGACGAGCGCCGGGCGGTGCGGTACTCAATCTGCCGTCCAGCCAGCAAAAAGAGGGTAATCATGGCGGCAGCGTCGAAGTAGAGCATGTGATCCATGCCGTGGCTGCCAGGCGAGGACGCCCCGTGCCTGGCATGGGCGGTCATAGCCGGGTCAATGGCAAGCTGCCAGAGCGAAAAAGCGTAGGAAGCAATGACACCCAGAGAAATAAGGGTGTCCATGGTGAACGAGCCGTGCCGCAGGTTGGTCCAGGCCGGGCGGTGGAAAGGCAGGGCCGCCCAGGTCGCCACCGGCAGGGTCAAGGCTGCAACCACCCAGCCCCAGTGAGGGAACTGGAAGGCAGCAAACATAGATATCAGAAACACCGGCAGGGTAAAGACCGCCGCCACCCACAGGCGCGGGGTAAGCGAATCCTGCTCAGCCTCATCAACCTGCTCGACGGCGTCCTGCTTCAAACTGGCCGTGTACCCGGCCTTCTCAATGGTCTCAATCAGCTGCTGGTCAGTGACCGAAGCCGGCGCAACCACACGGGCGGTTTCCAGCGGAAGATTGACCGAGGGCTCCACCCCAATTTTCTTGAGCTTGCGCTCCACTCGCCCTACACAGGACGCGCAGGTCATACCCCCCACATTCAGATTCACGATGCGGGTGTCACCGGTGAAAACCTCAGCGGTGGATTGGGTTGGCATGACGCCTTCTTTCACTTAGTTTGTTATGTTCGGTGCTTGCAGGGTGCTTAGGAACGGGCGCATATCGCGAGCTTTGGAGGGCGGCTTTGCCCAGGGGAGGCGAGCATCTCTCCCTATGGGGTGCGGACGCGCGTCTCTGCCAACTAACCTTCTCGCGGGCTCGCAAGCTCGCGCGCGATTCATGCCAGCCCCAGCCAGTTGGCTGCCGACGCGCGCCCGCACCCCCGGGCGACGGAGGGCGGCTGGCGCCCAGCTGGCTTCGGGGCTGGCGTGAATTGCGACGAGCCCCCAGGCGAGGAGTAAGAGGGTCGCTGGGCAAAGCTGCCCTCCAAAGCCCTAGAAAAATGAGCCGGCAGAGACGCACGTCCGCCCCTGTGCCGGTGATTAGCCGACGGGGGTAAAGCCGGCTTCTTCGATGGCGGCTGAGACGGCTTCGGTGTCCAGGTCGCCGGTGTGGTTAATAGTGACGGTGGATTCGCCGCCCTTGACCACGTCGACCTTTACGCCGGTGACGTTCTCAACTTCTTCGATTTCTTCGCGCACGCTCATGGCGCAGTGGTTGCAGGTGAGGCCGGTTGCTTTGATGGTGGTTGCTGACATGGGTTTTCTCCTTATGGGTGTGGGGCGCGGACGCCCGTACGTGGGTGGCGGGGGGGGCGGTTGACCCCCTGCCGGGGTTGGGATTCTAGCTTTTGATGAGACGGGTAATGGCTGCCATGGCCTCGCTGATTTTGTCGTCGAGGGGGGCGGTGTTGCCGGTGGCTTCTGCCTGGGTGGCGGCGTCGACGACGCAGTGCCGCACGTGGTCCTCTAGGAGCTGGATGGAGACGCTGTGCAGGGCCTTGTTGATGGCAGAGACCTGGGTGAGGATGTCGATGCAGTAGACGTCCTCGTCGACCATGCGCTGGATGCCGCGTACCTGCCCCTCGATGCGGCGCAGGCGCTTGAGGTAGGCGTCCTTGTCGGCGGTGTAGCCGTGGTGGTGTTCCGCCTGGTGGGTTGCACAGTGTTCTTCACTCATGTCTTTAACATATACCCCCTGGGGGTATAACCACAAGAGGGTAAAGCCCCGAATGTCATCGAAATTTTCATAGGTGCGGGCAAAGAACGCACTTATGAAACTTCCGATTACCTTCAGCGCCACCGGCCGATACTAAGCGCCCTGTTAGACTGGTGCTATGGCTTCTTTCATCGAGGATTACGCCCTGCTCTCAGACATGAACACCGGCGCGCTGGTTTCCCGCACCGGTTCCATTGACTGGTTCTGCGCCCCGCGCTTCGACTCCCGCGCGGTCTTTGCCGCCCTTCTGGGGGAGCGGGAGCACGGCCGCTGGCTGCTAGCCCCCCTTGAGTCGGTCAACCCGGCGCCCCTCGAAGAGGTCCGTACCGAGCGCTCCTACCGAGAGAACACCTTTATTCTGCAGACCGTCTGGTTTGTGGGGGACGCATCGGTGCGCGTTACCGAGTTCATGCCCCTTTCGGGCGGCACCACGATTGTGCGCAACGTGGAGGGCTTGACCGGTGAGGTCACCATGTATCACGAGCTTGCCCTGCGCTTTGATTACGGCAAGACGATTCCCTGGGTTACCCGCTATGAGGGGGTGGACGCCGCTGGCGCCCCCGACCCGTCCGCCGACATGCTGGTGGGTATGGCTGGCCCCCACGCCCTTGTCTTCCGGGGCGATTCCCTGCCTGAGGGTGACCCCGAATCCAAGGCCGAAACCTTCACCGTTTCTGCTGGTCAGAGTTACACTTTTACCCTGTCTTACTTTGCGTCTAACCACAATCCGCCTGCCCCGGTGGACTACCCCACGGCCCTGACCTATACTCAGGAGCAGTGGCAGGAGTGGTCCGATCTCTACAGCCCCGCAGACTCCCTGCCAGAGGCTGAAATTGAGGACGCCGCCCCCGCCCACCTGCCCGAGGGCGGGCAGGTGCTCACCGGCGTCCGCGCATCTGAGCAGGCGGAGCAAGCGCCCGCTACTATTTCGGCGGTGCGCGAGGTTGAAGAGCTGGAAGAAGCTAAGACCTCATCAATTCTGCTGGAAACCGGCTCTAACACCGCCGCCCCCGAGGTCGATGAAGCCACCTACCATGAGCTAGCCCAAACGGCTGCGAGCCAGGTTGTTGCCCCCACTGCCGAGGGCCACCGCGAAGAAGCCAATGCCCGCTACCGGGAAGCCCGCCTGCGGTCCCTGCTGGTCCTGCGCGCCCTGATCTCCCGTGAAACTGGCGCCCTGGTCGCCTCTGTGACCACCTCCCTGCCCGAAGTCATCGGGGGTAAACGCAACTACGACTTCCGTTTCACCTGGCTGCGCGATGTCGCCATGGCCATGGACGTAACCCTCACCCACGGCCACGAGCGTGAGACCGCCCAGCTGCGTAACTGGATCCTGCGAGCCCTAGCCAACAACCCGCGCCGCATCCACGCGGTCTACGGCCTGGCCGGCGAAAAGGACGACATCGAGCGCCGTCTTGCCCTGCCCGGCTACGAGGGGTCCCAGCCGGTGAGAAGCGGCAATGGCTCGGGCGACCAGTTCCAGGGGGACGCCCTGGGGCAGGTGCTCGTCACCTTCGCCAACCTGCGGGAGGCCGGGGTGGCAGAAGACCACCTCTCCTGGCCTATCCAGAAGGCCCTGCTCAACGCTGCCACCGAACGCATCGGCGACACCGACCGTTCCATGTGGGAGACCTTCGGTGAGCCCGCCGTCTACACCCACTCCCAGGCCATGCTCTGGGCAGCCTTCGACGCCGGCGTTTCCGCCGTGCGCGACTTCGGGCTCGACGGGGACACCGCCACCTGGGAACACTGCCGCGACGCCGTTGCAGATGAAATCCTCACCCTAGGCTTCAACCCAGAACTAGGCTGCTTCGTCTCAACCTACGGCGGCACCGCCGTGGACGCTTCCCTGCTGCAACTGCCCCAAATTGGTCTCGTAGATTGGGATGACCCCCGCATGCTGGCCACCGTTGAACGTATCGAAGCGACCATCCGCCACTCCTCGGGCATGATTTACCGCTACGACAACTCCGACTCCCAGGACGGCTTTGAGGGGCAGGACAACCCCCACTTCACCTCCTCCCTCTGGCTGGCCGAGCAGTACATCCGCTCCGGCAGGGAGGCGGACGGGCGCGCCCTCCTCGACACCGTCCTGGACTGTGCCAGCGACCTGGGGCTGATGAGCTCCGAGTACGACTTTGAGCAGCAGCGCCTGACCGGCAACTTCCCCCAGGCCCTGGCCCATATCTCCCTGATTCGGGCGGTGGAGGCGCTGGGGCTATAGAAAAAGGTGTTGAGCAGGTAGGTATACCTCTGCCTGCGACCCTCTCGCCGGTTCGCTAGCGCTCACGGGCGATTCACGCCAGCCCCGAGCCAGCAGGCTTTCGGTATACCCACCTGCTCTAAATTCTCTAGAGCAACTTGTGCGCCGCCTCCACCAGGATCAGCACGCCAAAGACGAGCAGCACTGCCCCTGCGATGCCGTCAATAACGAGGGTGGCTCGCGGGTGCAGCAGCCACTTCATGGCCAGTGAGGCCAGCGAAATGATGAGGGTAAACCATAGCACGTTAATGCCGCCGTGGATGAGGGCCAGCAGGCTTCCCATGATGAAGGGCTGCACGCTGGCGACCATAAAGGGCGGTACACTGGCGATGTAGAAGACCGCGATTTTGGGGTTGAGAATGTTGGCGATGAAGCCCGCGAGAAAATCCTTACCCACCCTGTGTTCGCCCGCGGGGGTGGGAGCATCCGCTCCGTTAACTCCGGGTAAGGGCGCCGCAGGTGCTGGCAGTGAGGCCAAGCCGGCTTGGTCGGTTTTAAGGGCGGTCACCTGCCCCCAGCGCCTGAGATTGAGCAGGAACCTGATACCTAGGTAGATCAGGTAGAGGCCACCTGCCACGGTGATGAGGTCAAAGACCAGGGGAGCGGCGGCCATGAGCACGGCTAGGCCGGTTGCGGCGGTGACGCCCCAAATGAGCAGGCCTGCGGTGATGCCAAAGACGCAGGCGTAGGCGCTTCGTCGTCCGCCCGCGACCAGGGAGCGCAACACCAGGGCGGTGTCTGTGGCCGGGATGATAGTGATGAGAAAAGCGATGCCGGCAAAACCGATGAGGGCCTGGGTGAGAGTCATGGATTCCACTGTAAACTAGGGGGTAAACCCGGTTCAATTCCATGAGTTCAAACAGTATCCATGGGATTTATCAATGAATTGGAGTGAGTGTGTACGACTCCCGCCGCCTCGAAATCTTCTACGAGCTAGCCCAGCAGGGCTCCCTGGCCGCTGCCGCCGAAGTGCTGGGCTACGACCCCTCAACCGTCTCAAACCACCTGGCCAAACTCCAGGCTGAGGTGGGGCATCGGCTCTATGAGAAGTCCGGCCGCGGCGTGGTGCTCACCCCGCGTGGCCTGGAACTTGCCGACTATGCCGGGCAGATTCTCTCCCTCATGGAACGCGCCTACAACGCCATGGCCAGCGAAACTAGCCTAGCCCCGCGAACCCTTAAAGTGGCGTCCTTCAACTCGGCAGCCCGCTACATGGTGCCGCGGGTCTTCGAACTGCTTGAAGAGCGCGCCCCGCACCTGAGCCTGGAGCTCACCCAGTTGGAGCCCCAGCGGTCCATCGCCGAGCTCGCCCGGCACCAGTTTGACCTGGTCATCGCCGAAGAATACGAAGGACGCCCGGTGCAGCTCCCCGTCACCCTGGTGCGGCGGGAGCTCTGGGAAGACCCCATCGTGCTGGTGGCCCCGGCGGCTATGGTGCCGCCGCAACCGCTTGATTCTCTGGCCTGGGCCGAGAGCGCCCCCTGGTGTATGGAACCTCCGGGAACGGAGCTCAGGGCCTGGTCGGATGCCTATCTGGCCAACGCTCACATTGCACCCCGCCCGCGGTTTATCTCAACCGACCTGAGCTGGCAGCTGCACTCGGCCTACGGTGGCTATGCGGTAGCCCTGCTGCCCCATCTGGTACTTGATGGCCTCTACCGGTCAGAGATCCCGGCTCCCAGCGGGGCTGAGCCCTGGCGGCAGGGAACCTGCACCGGAAACCTGTGGGTGAGTGAGCCGCTGGGCCGCCGCCGGGTTTTCGCGGTGCTTCGGGCAAGCTCGGAGCAGGACGCCGCCGCCCGCCTGCTCATCGATATTCTGCGGGAGCTGAACCCGGCGTCGTCCTAACCCACCCAGCGGTAGCCGGTTCCCTTGCGTCCTCGTTCACCCACCATCGTAACTAGGCCTGCCTCAAGGAGCTGCTCTACCGCGTAGCGAACCTGGGCGGGGCTGAGCCCGGTCTGGTCGGCAAGCTGGGCGCGCGTCAGCACCCGGCCAGACGCAAGAGATTGCGCAATAAGGGGGGCATTCTTGCCGGCTCCCTGGGGTAGAACCGGGGTAGGAGATTGGGGATGCACGCTAGGGCGGTGTGTCGGCACAGGAGGCGCCGGCTGTTCCTGGCGGGCAGGCAGAGGGTGCTCTGCAAACCAGAGAACCACCCGAAACTTGACCCCCGTATCGGTGAAAATAGGTGTGGGCGCCCCTACCGCTTCAAGGGCCTGCCGGACCTCCCGAATCCCTCCGCCCTCATCCTCAATAACCCGGGCCCCATCTGAGGTTTCACTGTTCTTCATCAGGTGATAGAGCCTCTGATTGACCGCTGCCTGAGCATGTTCTTCGCTCAGGAGCTGGTGGGTGGACAGGCCGCGCAATCCACCGGGGCTCTCAACAACGAGGCACCGCTCGGTGATGCGGACCTGCACAGACTTGCCGGTGCTGAGCGTCAGGGGGCTCAGGTCACGGTGAACTAGGGCGTTGGCAATGACCTCACGCACTGCGGTCATGGGGAGAACTGTTTGATCGTAGAGGTCCCCACTGCCGTTGTAGACCTGGTAGGTGGGGAGGTTAGCCTCCACCCAGTTCGTGAGGTCTGCAAGCAGGTCAGGCACGGCTCCATCGAAATGTTCAAGATTGCGGCTTCGCGACGTGCCGTTGCGGGTGGTGAGGACGGCGGCGGTCACCCCGAGTGCAGGTTCAGGGCCCTGCGGGTAAAAACCTAGTCCGTACAAACCCGCTACAGTGGGGGTGCCCTGGGGGTCTAAGACACCTGTTGCCCTGAGAATATCTTCGTCCTCTAGCTGCCGCATGCGCCTGCTGCTTGCTCGGGTATGCTCCAGGTAGTTCTTGACGAGCTGGGGGTTTAAATCTGCCCTGGTACTGTTGGGGGCAGGCTGGGCATCATAGCGAATGTGCTCAGAAGTATGGAGTTTAGCAATCTCAATCATGCGTAGCTCCACGGGGTTCATGGCGTAGTCACCGTCTGACTGGCGAAGATACGATATGCCCTTGTATGTGGCAGGCTTGTCTGTGATGGGGAGCCCCTGGACTTCAACAATGAGTACGGTAGCGGGTTCACTCTCTTCTGGGGAGAGGGAAGTGAACTCTAGATACGGGGCCGGAGTAACATCGTTTCGGTTATGTGCAGCGATCGCTGCTTCAAGCTGGGCAACCTGGGGTACCCCAGTAACGGTGAACCCTGCCTTCTCATCGACACCTAGGATAATAGTTCCGCCACTAGGCATATTGGCAAAAGCGCAGAGGGTTTCCCCTAGGCGGGTGGGCATGCCTCCCTGGGCTTTTTTGACTTCAATGGTGGTGGTGTCGCCTTGGCGCTGACGTAGCTGTTTGAGGGTGTCGGTAAGGAATTCGGGTGTCCAGGTCATAGTTAAAGCATGGGGCTGTCATGGTGAAAAGTCAACGTCATTGCTAACCATGATGGCTATTTTCACCATGATAGTCACCATGATTTTCGCTATGAAGTTTGGGCCTGCCTGCCCCAGCGGGCGGCCTTGGCGGCGCAAATCATGAGCTGCACCTGGTGGAAAATCATGAGTGGCAGAATGAGGGCACCCACGGCTCCGCCTCCGAAAATTACCGCTGCCATGGGCAGGCCGGTTGCCAGGGACTTCTTCGATCCGCAGAACTGCACCGCCACCCGGTCGCCGTAGCTAAAGCCCAGCTTCTTTGAGACAGCCCCGCTAAGCCAGAGCAGGAACTCCACAAGGGCAATAGACAGAATAACTAGGAGCAGAATCTGCCAGGGGCTAATGCGGGTCCAGATACCCTGCACAATGCCGTCCGAAAAAGCCGCGTAGACCACCATGGCAATGGAGAGGCGGTCAACGTGCTTGGTGAGCTTATTCTTGGCTATATCGCCTACCCAGCGGCGCAGGAGCTGGCCCAACACAAAGGGTAAGAGCAGCTGGAGCGCGATATCACCAAAAACAGAGCCTGAGATGGTGAGCTGATCGCTCTGCATCAGCAGCATGACCAGCAGGGGAGTGGCTATCACACCCACGATATTCGAGGTACTCGCGCTAACAATGGCCCCAGCCACATTGCCCTTAGCGATAGAGGTGAAAGCCACCGAGGACTGCACGGTGGATGGCACCAGGGTCATAAAGAGCAGACCCAGGTAGAGCTCCCGCCCGATAATGCCCTGCACGGGGTAGAGGGCTAGGCCAATGAGCGGGAAGATGAGGTAGGTAAAGCCCAGGATGGTGCTGTGGAGCCGCCAGTTTTTCAGGCCCTGCAGGGCTTCTTGGGGTGAGAGCCGGGCACCGTAGAGGAAGAAGAGTAGGCCGATAGCGATTTTGGTGGCTACGCTGAACCCCCCGGCGAAGTCCCCGCGCGCCGGGAAGATGATCGCCAGGGCAACGGCGAGCAGAATCAGGGTAATCAGCGGATCAGGGCGCCAGGAGCGCAATTTCTGGGGTAGGGCCATTTAGCCCATTCTACTCTTTACCTTTTTTGAGGGTTAGTCCTGATCAGTGGGCGGATTGCTCGGGGCGGACGCCGGGCGCTCGCCTTCCCGAGGTGTAGCACCTGGGCCGCTACCGGCGTCCTGACCTTGCTGGTCAGGTGACTGGCCAGGCGCCTGCTGGAAGCCCTGCGGTGAGGGGGCACCGAAGTCATTCCAGGGGGTGCGCTGGCGGTACTGCGGGGGTACCCAGCCGCTGTAGAGCATGTCGCCTACCGTGCGGTCGCGGTACTGGGCCGGGGGCCGGTAGGTGGTGTTAACTGAACCCCAGTGCTGGTTGTCGGCGCGTTCGGGGTAGGTGGCCAG
>DXCN01000071.1 GCA_019115985.1 Candidatus Rothia avicola
TGGTCGGTCAGTAGGCGTAGGGCTCGTGTTTTGAGTTCGGCGGGGTATTTGGTGGGCATGGGTGAAGGTTCCTTTGCTCTTTTTGTTTGTTTCTAAATTTACGGGAGCGGAACTAAACCCAGTACATATCACACAGCCCTACCCCAGACGTCCGCCCCCACCATCAACCTCACCCAAACCCTAGCCCGAGCCCGCAAAGACCTCACCGACCACGGCTTCACCCTGCACGAAAACATCACCATCACCGAAGCCGACCTACCCGACGGAGTACGCCCCACCTTCCACAAACTCATCCAAGAAATCTGCCACAACGCCAAAAAATACGCCCAACCAGGGTGCACCATCACCGTCACCGCCAAACCCAACCTCACCGGCGTCACCGTCACAACCTCCAACCCCACTGCCCCCAGCAACCCCAAAAAACACACCCGGGGCACCGGCTACGGGCTCGTCGGCATAGGTGAGCGCATCCGCGCCCTCGGCGGAACCATGCACTACGGAGTAACAGACACAACCTGGAACCTCACCATCCATCTGCCCCTCGCCACCGCCTAGAAAGCAGCCACCATGCACCAACCCACCGTAGCCCTCATCGAAGACGACCCCGACTTCAACGAACTCCTGGGCCTCTACCTCAAAAACGACCCCGACTTCAACCTCATCGCCACAGGACGCAACGGGCAAGAAGCCATCACCATCGCCAACACCCTATGCCCCGAGGTCTTCCTCATGGACCTCAACATGCCCGTCATGGACGGTATAGAAGCCACCCAGCGCATCCTGGCAACCCACCCAGACACCAAAATCATTGCCATTACCACCTTCGATAGCTACAGCTACGTCAGCCAAGCCCTCACCGCAGGCGTACACGGCTACCTCCTCAAAAACTCCCGCGCCAAGGAAATCAAACAAGCAGTCACAGCCGCAGTTGAGGGGCGGGCCGTCATCGACCGGCGGGCCCTCGCCAGCCTGGTCATCTCCATGAACCTTACCCAACCACCTCAGGGCGACCCCTGGAGCGAACTCAACACCACAGAGCAGGCCATCACCAAACTCGTCTGCCGGGGATACACCAACCAGGAGATCGCTGATGAGCTGAACTACTCACTCTCAAGCGTCAAAAACACGCTCTCACAGGTCTACAAAAAGATGGGCGTGACCACCCGCACCCAGCTCCTAGTACACGCCGGGCACCACAACTTCCCGGTGCTGGACGACTAAATCTCTTAGGTAAGCGAAAACTTCATCAGCATGTTCAAAGAACATGCTGATGAAGTTTTCAATTACTTTCAGCAGAGTAGACTCTAAGCCTTACGCCCCAGCGATTCCAGGCGTACCAGCACCGACTTATACACCGGAGTGTTCGAGCGCTTCGCCGCCGAATCCAGCGGAACCAGCACATTCCCCTCGGGCAGATACACGGTGCAGCAGCCGCGGGCGTGGTCGTACTCCACCACGCGGAAATTAGGAGCCCGACGTTCGCCGTCCTCCCAGACCGACACAATATCCACCAGAGAGCCGTCCTCAAGACCAAGGGCAGCGATATCGTCCCGGTGCATAAAGACCACGCGGCGACCACCGCGCACACCTCGGTAGCGGTCGTCCAGCCCGTAAATCGTGGAATTGAACTGGTCATGCGAACGCACCGTCGACAGCAGCAGGTGACCCTCGGGGACATCCAGCACATTGGTCTCATTGACCGTCAGCCGGGCCTTGCCGGTTTCGGTGTTGAAGACGCGCTCACGCGGACCATTCGGCAGGTAGAAGCCACCGGGCTTCTCAATCCGCTCGTTGTAGCACTCAAAACCGGGAATAGTGCCCTCAATAGCCTCACGAATCACACCGTAGTCGTCGATCATGGGCTGCCAGAAGTCATCACCAAAGGTTTCACGGCCCACCGAGCAAATAATCTCTACCTCTGACTTGAGGTCGAGGTCATCGTTAGCGGTGCGCTTACCAATAGAAGCAGAGACAATGCCAAAGGAGTTCTCCACGGTAATCTTCTGCGGGCCGGACGCCTGCACATCGCGGTCAGTACGGGCCAGGACGGGCAGAATCAGGGCCTTCTCGCCGGGGAAAGCATGCGAACCGTTGGGCTTGGTCGAAAGATGGACGGTCATCTCCTGGCTACTCATGGCCTTCTCGCAGGCGGTGGTATCTGAGGCAACGCGCACTAGGTTACCGCCCAAGGACATGAAGAACTGGTTCTTCCCATCGCGCATCTGACGCAGGGCGTCCACGGTATCCAGGCCGTGCTCGCGGGGAACAGGGAAGCCAAAGTAGTCTTCAAGAGCCGCAAGGAAAGACTCGGGCATCTTCTCCCAGATACCCACGGTGCGGTTGCCCTGCACGTTCGAGTGGCCGCGGAAGGGGGCCGAACCAGCTCCGGGCTTGCCCATGTTGCCGGTGAGGAAGAGGAAGTTCATCATCTCCCGCAGGGTACCCACCGATTCACGGTGCTGGGTGACACCCAGGGTCCAGGAAACAATCGCGTTTTCTGAAGCCTCTACTAGGTCGGCAACCCGCGCCACCTGGGCAGCCGAGATACCAGAGCCGCGTTCCAGCTCGGCATCATCCAGACCCAAAAGGTGCTCGCGCAGGGCCTCGAAGCCGTCCGTAAATTTCTCAATAAAAACGTGGTCAATGGCATCGCGCCGAATCAGCTCTTTGTTGAGCTGCTGGAAGAAGGCGCGGTCGCCGTCCAGCCGCACCTGCAGGTACTCGTCCGCCAGCTTCTCGGGCACAATCATGCCCACCGGCGACTGGGGTTCACGGAAGGCCATCAGGCCGGTTTCGGGCATAGGGTTGAGCACCACCATCTTCCCGCCGTTTTCCTTCATCTTCTTGAAGCTGGTCAGCGAGCGCGGGTGGTTGGTGCCGGGGTTCTGCCCCACCGAGATGAGCAGGTCGGTGGTTTCGAGGTCACTCATAGTGATTGAGCCCTTGCCCAGGCCTGCGACCTCTTTGAGGGCGACGCCGGTGGACTCGTGGCAGAGGTTGCCGCAGTCGGGCAGGTTGTTGGAGCCCAGGCGGCGGGCCAGCAGCTGGAAGGCGTAGGCTGCCTCGTTGGAGGCGCGACCCGAGGTGTAGAAAACGGCCTTTGTGGGGTCGGTTTTCTTGAGCTGCTCGGCAATCAGTTCAAAGGCGCGCTCCCAGGTGACGGGGCGGTAGTGGTCGTCGCCGCTGGAGCGGTCGTAGAGCAGGGGCTGGGTGATGCGGCCCTGCTTGCCCAGCCAGAAGTCGGTCTTATCGCGCAGCTCGGTCACCGAGTAGCGCGCCCAGAAGTCGACGCCCGCGCGTTCGGGGGTGGTCTCCTCGGCGATCGCCTTGGCCCCGTTTTCGCAAAACTCCACCACGTTCATATCTGTCTGGTGGGGTTCGGGCCAGGCGCAGCCGGGGCAGTCGACGCCGCCGGGCTGGTTCATCTTAATCAGGGGGAGCAGGCCGCGGGCCGGGATTGCGTGGGCCATAGCATGCAGCACACCACTGGGTCCCGCTGCGACCTTAGTGCGGTGGCCAATCTTGGGGTGGTCAAAGGCCGTGGCTTCTTCGCTCACGCGGCTGACAACAGGGATGTCTTCGTGCTTGCTTACCGTGCTCATACACCCCAGTGTAGCGCGATATGGGCGAGGTTACTGAGCCAACTGGCCAGAGTAGAGGTTAAAACGGCGTTCTCGAGCAAAAGCTACCAGGGTGAGGCCCGATTCCTTGGCAAGGTCCACAGCTAACGAGGACGGGGCAGAAACTGCCACAAGCGCCGAGAAACCGGCCAATACCGCCTTCTGCACCAGCTCAAAGGACGCCCGCGAGCTGACCACCAGCGTCCGCCCCGGTAGGCCGGGGGCTGGGGGCTCCAGCCCGCCGTTCATGAGCAGGTGGCCCACCACCTTGTCCACGGCGTTGTGGCGGCCGATGTCTTCACGGGCAACCAGCAGTTCGCCGCCCGGCTCAAAGACGGCGGCGGCATGAATACCACCGGTTTTCTTGAAAATTACCTGGTGGTCGCGCAGGCGGGAGGGCAGTTCCAGCGCCTGCTCGGGGGTGAGGGCGGTGGGTGGTATGGGACGGCTTACCTTGCCCATAATCGAGTCAATCGAGGCCGACCCGCACACCCCGCAGGCCGAGTTGGTCACGGTCAGGCGCAGGGGCGCAGCCTTCTCAAAGAGGGGCAGGACGCTGCCCGGTGGGCTGGGGTGCGCGGTCTCGGGGACTGCGCGGGTCAGGTCAAGCACGTTGTAGGTGTTGGCGCCGTCCGGCCCGGTCGCCCCGGCGCAGTAGCGGGCGGTGCTAATCTCAGCGGCGCTTTTAATCAGCCCCTCGGCGTGCAGGAACCCGTGGGCCAGCTCAATATCGTGCCCCGGAGTGCGCATAGTGGTGGTGACGGTCTGGCCATCCAGCCTGATTTCGAGGGGCTCCTCGGCAGTGAGGGCATCAGCCCGGCGGTCTACCGAAAAGGTGCCATCGTCTTTGAGCACGTACCGGGTAGCCGGGGCGGTGCGATTAAGCCTGCCCATCGGCCCGCTCTTTATACTCGTCAATCAGGGCCTCCACCTGCACCAAAGCCGAGCGGACGCGCTCCCCCGCCTGACCGGCGTCCGCCTGGCTCTCTGCCTGCGCGGCTGCGTAGCCCACCAAGAAGGCAGCCAAGGGTGCTGCCGGGCGCACCACCCCGTGCGCCACGTGCTTGGTCATGCCCAAAAGGTGGGGCATGGCCTGCTCCATCAGGGCGGGGTCAAGATTCAGGCGGGTGGCCAACTCAGCAAGAAAATCGCGGGCAACCTCAAGGGCGCGAGGGTCTCTCTGGCTCATAACGCTCCAACGGTACAGCGGGAAAAAATTTCAGTTTCAAACATACACCCGCACACCGCAAGAGCCTAGAGGGCTACGAAAGTGACGGCAAGACCGTCCTTCTCACCAAAGCGTTCCAGGTGGCGGCCCAGCACACCCTCAAGGCGCTCGCGCTTCTCGGAGGTCTCCGCGTAGGTCAGCAGGACAAGGCGTTCGACGCCGTCAACCTCCTGCACCAGCACATCGCCGTAGCCACCAAAATTGCCGTCACGGTTGAAGGTTAGGCGGTGGCCACCCTCAATTTCTTCAGCCAGAATCTTATGCCCGAAGTGGCTAGCAAGCTGCTTGGCATAGCGGGCGGGGCGATCGGTCAGGACGACGGCGCGCGAGCGAGCAGGCAGGGTATCGATAGCGGGGTAGGGGGCAGAATGCACGGTTAGCCTTTCTTATAAATTAGGTTTGCCTAAATTATACTCGGGACATCGGAGCAGGCACACCTTTCTTTTCACTATGTTGCTTCCCCAGAGCGCCGCCACAAAGGACCGCGCAGCCCCGGCTTATAATTACACCCAGCAGGTGCCCTGCCACACACTCACACAAAGATTTATAAAGACCTCCCGCACGCTCAAAACATAAGGTATTCGTAACCTTCACCTACCGCAACACCCACAGGAGTTAGCCCGCATGCTCAACAAGTTCCTCCGCAAGGACTCCCCCACCCCACCTGCCCCAGCGCCTGCACCGGTAGAGCACAAAGAAGCACCTGCACCCGGTAAGCCCATCTACCTCATCTCCATGGCCAGCTACCCCAACTACGGCGACGAACTCATCACCCTGCGCTGGCTCCAGTACCTGGCAGCAACCCACCCCACCACCGAGGTCTGGCTCGATGTGCGCGAACCGGGCCACGCAACGTCCCTCTTCAAACACGCCCACCCCAAACTGCACGTCACCAACACCCTCTTCCGGGCAATTCACGAGCACCTCCACGGCGATCCCAGGACCCCAGCCGATAAGATCCGTGAGCTCAGCACGCCCAACTACGACCTGGGCATCATCGACCTGCGGGAGGCAGGCACCCTACACCTGCTTGGCGGCGGTTACATCAACTCCCTCTGGCCCGAAAACCAGCTACTCGTAGACGCCATGCGCGCCACCCGTGACATCTCAGGAGCCCGCCTCTTTGCCACAGGTCAGGGCCTCACTCCACGCAACGACGAAACCTTCGAAGACTTCGATCACGTCAGCGTACGCGACCTACCCAGCGCAGAAGCACTCGGCCTAGAAACCGGCCTCGACGACGCCCTGCTGCTCCCACCCGGCCAGTCACCCGCGTCCGCCCTTCAAACAGGACGCCCCGAAGAGCTCTACCTCTGCATACAAAATGACGCCCTCGAACCCGGGGCCCACGAAGCAATGCTCACCTTCGCGCGCGCCCAAATCGAGCACTTCGGCATCCCCAAGGAACGTACCTACTATGTCGAAGCCATCCCCGGCAGCGACTACGCAGGCTACGATGCCCTCCGCGACCTCGTAGCCGACGACGGGTTCATTCCCTTCTCACGCTTCTGGCGTGAAGACTTCACCTACGGCCCCCACCAGGTATGGATTACCAGCCGCTTCCACCACCACCTCACCGGCGCCCTCCACGGGGCCCGCGGCATAGCCCTCAACGGGCAGCCCGGCTACTACGACGTCAAACACCAGTCGGTGCTCAACCTAGGCAGTAACTGGAAGCTCGTCAGCCCCCTCGGCGACCCACAGAGCCCCCTTGACCTCGCCGACCTCACGGCACCCCGAAGCTTCATCCACCACATCCGCGCCAAGCGGCAAGAGGCCCAGGAGCTCTACCCCAGCCGTCCGCTCTAAAAAACAAAAGGACGCCCCGCCCTCCTAACAGGAGAAGCGGGGCGTTCTCGCCCGCCCCTTCTTGTACAGCGTCACACCCGCCGCTCTCGCCAGAAACCTGCACACGGGCGTACACTAGACAGGTATATCAGCGTCGCCCGCACCAAAGACGGCGCACTTTCATTTCTGGGCCACACAAACCCACACGAGTATCTACGGATTTTCACGAATGTCTTCTGAGAACACCGCGGCTCACAAACCCGCACCCTCAGCGCCCACCAGCGCCATCGACCGCTACTTCAAAATCACCGAACGCGGCTCCACCCTCTCCACCGAAGTCCGCGGCGGTCTAGCAACCTTCTTCGCCATGGCCTACATCGTGGTGCTTAACCCCCTCATCCTGGGCCTCGGCCCCGACGGAGCAGGCAACACCCTCGGCGTCGAGCGCGTTGCAGCAGCAACCGCGCTGGTGGCGGGCGTCCTGACCATCATCATGGGTCTCTGGGCCAAGCAGCCCTTCGCCATGGCGGCGGGTCTGGGCGTGAACGCCCTGCTGGCCTCCACCATCGCAACCACCCCCAACCTGACCTGGCCCCAGATTATGGGCCTGGTTGTCTGGGCCGGTATCGTCATGGCCATCCTGGTACTCACTGGCTTCCGCCGCGCCGTCTTCGACGCCGTACCCGAATCGCTCAAGACCGCCATCGTCGTGGGCATCGGCCTCTTTATCTCCCTGATTGGGCTGGTCAACGCGGGTATCATCCGCCGTATGCCCGATGCCGCAGGCACCACCGTACCCGTCTCCTTCGGTGCCGGCGGCCACCTGCAGGGCTGGCCCATCTTCGTCTTCCTCTTCGGCCTCTTCCTCACCATCGCCCTCTTCATCCGCAACGTGCGCGGCGCGATTCTGATCGGTGTGGTTGCCTCAACCATCCTGGCAATTGTGCTGGAAAAGGTCTGGCCCTCCGGCTCCTCCATGGACTCAGCCACCGGCTGGTCCCTCATGATCCCCGGCATCCCCACCCAGTGGATCGGCCACCCCGACCTCTCCCTGCTGGGTTCCGTTGATATGGTCGGTGCCTTCTCCGGTTCATCCCTGGGCACCCTGGGCGCAACCATGCTCATGTTCGCTATCCTGCTGGCAGTCTTCTTCGACGTTATGGGCACCTCCGTGGGCCTGGCCTCTGAAGCTGGCACCATCGACGAGGACGGCAAAATCGAAAATATCGACCGTGTTCTGCTGATTGACGCCGCCGGTTCCGTGCTCGGTGGTGGCTCATCGTCCTCAGCCCACCAGATATTCGTAGAATCCGCCACCGGCATCGGTGAAGGCGCCCGCACCGGCTTCGCCAACATCGTCACCGGTGCCCTCTTCCTGTTGGCTGTCTTCATCTCCCCGCTGGTATCCATCGTGCCCTTCGAGGCTGTAGCCCCCGCCCTGGTGGTCGTTGGCTTCCTGATGGTCCGCCAGGCCGTTCACATCGACTGGACCGACTGGGGCCTGGGCATTCCCGCCTTCCTCACCATCATCATGATGCCCTTCACCTACTCCATCGCGGACGGTATCGGGGCTGGCTTCGTCGCTTTCACCTTCATCCGCCTGGTACAGGGCCGCGGCAAGGAAGTACACCCAATTATGTACATCGTCTCAGCCGCCTTCCTGGTCTTCTTCGGCATGGGTGTGATTGAGGGCTGGCTGCACGCCTAACCCTCCCCTTTCCTAAGTACCCCAGTTTTAGTGCAGTTACCCCGGTTTTTACCTGGGGTAACTGCACCAAAACTGGGGTATTTGCTTTTAAAGAGGACGGGTTAGCCACCTGCCTACCTGTTTTAATAGAGGCATGCTTGAACCCGATACCCGTTGCCCCTGCGGCACCGGCGAAGTGTATGGCGCCTGTTGCGGCCGCTACCACTCCCGGTTTGCCCAGGCCGGCGAACTAACTGCACCGACTCCCGAGGCGCTGATGCGCTCCCGTTTCACCGCCTTTGCGGTGGGTCTACCCGACTACCTACTGGCCACTTGGCACCCGAGCACGCGGCCGGCGTCCTTGCACCTCGACGACAGCCTGCGCTGGTACCGCCTCGACGTTCTCAGCACAGCAGGCGGCCCCTTTGACAGCACCGGCGGCGTAGAGTTCGCCGCCTACTACCGGTCAGTGCCGGGGACGCCGGAGGGCGAGCGGGTGCGAGGAGTGCAGACCGAGGTCTCCCGCTTCACCAAGGACGGCGGAGCTTGGCTTTACGTTGACGGTGAGGTCAGCTAACGCCCGGCAGACACTTCGCCCTATTCCTTTTCTCATGACCCTAGAGATTATCTCGGGGTGAAGAGAGAAGGGATAGGTCGATATTTTATTGGCCGGTGCGAAGCTGGGCGTCCAGCCGGGCCAGATCGGCCTCGGGTTGGGTGTCGCGGCGCGGAGTAGCCGAGCGGGCAAAGTCGCGTACCCAGGCGTCATCCTTGTACTGGGCAGGTACCCCGCCGCCCAGTAGACGCTTGGTGATGGCGGCGGTGGCCAGGTCACCGGCTACCGGCAAGGGTGCATGGGAGCCAGCAATAATGACGTTGCCCTTGCGCCGCCCCTTGAGCATGGCCGGGTCGGCCACAATGCAGGTGTATTCAAAGACCTGGGCGATAGCGGCCGCTTCGGCCCGGGCCCCCGAAAGGGAGCGGTCGTCGCCGCAGTTGATGATGTAGAGCCCGTTTGGGGCTAGCGAGCGCTCGGCCAACTGGGTGAATTCGAGGGTAGTGAGCGGCTCCGGGGTGATGTAGCCGGCGAAAACATCGCGGATAATGACGTCGCGTGAGGCCGGGGCGAACCCTTCAGTGACGGCGCGGGCTTCACCCACCCTGATTTTGATGGTGGGGGCCTTGGGCAGATCGAACCATTCGCGCACGTAGGCGGCAAGTTTGCCGTCGAGTTCGACGACGGTGTTGTGAGAGGCCGGGTAGACGTCGGCCAGGTAGCGGGCCATGGAGCAGGCCCCGCCGCCCAGGTGGGTGATGCGGAGCTTAGCCGGGTCGAGGTGGGCGTCGACGAAGGGCTCGATGACGGCCGCTAGCCAGCGCATGTATTCGAAGTCGAGTTCGCGGGGCTGCCCCAGCACGATGTGGGAGGATTCCATGCCGTTGATTTCGAGCACCCAGCCGCCGGGGGTGTAGTCGTCTTCGATGAGTTCGGCGATGCCGGTGTCGATGGGGTAGGTGCCTTCAACGAGGGCCTCGGGGGTTTCTACCTGTTTTTTGGGGGGTCGTCTGCGTTTTGCCACCCCTCTAGCCTAGTGGGTGGGGCGGGCTCTGCGGGGCTTGCTAGAGTGAGAGGGCAGTGACAGTAGGTGAAAGGACGGGCACGCATGGGTTTTGTAGCTGATGGCAGGTATGTGGTTGCGCCGGTGGGCACTGAGGACGCCGAGAAGTATGTTGACCTGCAGTTGCGGTGCCTGGCGGAGACCTATAACGGGCTAGTAGACCCCGCTTTTGGGGCCCGGCAGGCAGCTGAGCGGGACGGTTGGCTCGGAGAGTTTGCTGAGAATATTGCGACCCCCGGTGCCCGTGCCTTTTTTGCCTACGAGAATCCGGCGTGGACGCCCACCGGTGGTCTGAGCTGTGCGGTGGGAGGCGAAATTGATTGGGACGCCCCGGTTGGTTTTGCGCTATCCCGCCCCGGCCCCCTGGCCTGGGAGCTAGAGATTGGCCTGCCCCCGGTTGATGGGGGGACGCGGGAACTCACCCACCTTTATACTCTTGCCTCGACACACGGCACGGGGCTGGGGGCGGCTCTTTTTGATGCTGTTCTTTACCCTGATGAACCTGCCTACCTCTGGTACATCGTGGGCAATGAGAGGGCCCGGGAGTTTTATGGCCGCCGGGGCTTTAAGGACGAGGGGCTCCCCATTGACTGCGGTGGCGCCTGGGCTCCCGCGCGAACAGCCCGTATGTACCGCGGGCTGACGCTACCCTCTTAGGTAGAGTGTTCAGGACGCCCCACCCCACACAATGCTTTACTTTGAAAGTATTGTGTGGGGTGGAGGCATGAGCACCACCGAACAGAACGAACACTCCACCCGCGGCTCCTACGTGCATGCCGGGGAAGAATACAACCGCGACACCAGCTACATCGAAGACCGCATTGTTGCAGACTCCGCCGCTACTGCCTATCTTGACCCCGATCACCAGCTCTGGCCGGTCATGCCCGGCGCCTACCGCCTGGTAGCCGCTCGCCCCTGCCCCGGTGCGGGAAGCCGAGCGGGTAGCGTCCGGCCACACCCCCTCTACTCAGCAGCTTAAGGGCCCGCCGCTTCGTCCGTCTCGCAGCCTGGCTCCGCCCCTGTGCCTCACTCGGGCGTGGTTGAGCTGGCGGGCAAAAAGACTCTCACCCCCTCATCGATTGCTTCGTCACTAATGAGGTCACCCACCCCAGCTAGGTTAGTCAGGTTGCGCACCTGCTGCTGGGCGGTGGGTTCATATACCCGGATACTGCTATCGAGCATGGGCGCAGACGGTTGCTCCCCCACTGCTGGCAGGGTGATGGTGGGGTTATAGAGCTGTACACCGCCGATTTCTACCTTGCGCAGCTGGGTATCGAGCCAGCGATCCCCCTTCTGTATCACCTCGGTATCTAAGGTGCGCAGGACTGAGTCGGCGTCCTGGTAGAGGTCAGAGGGGTTAATGCTGGCGCTATTGATCAAGCGGTTGCCCAACCCTATTTTCTGAGCCCCCGCGTGCACAGCGTTACCGACTCCCGCTATAGCCATCTGTTCCTGTTCGGTGCGGGTGATGTCGGGCTTCTGGGTCGTGCCGGCGGTAATCGTCGTTTTTACCACGCTGTAGCCACCCATTAAGCCCTGCAGCTCGGGTATCACCCGCTCCGTACCGGGGTTGGCACCCGCAATCTTCACGTAGTCCACAGCCCCGTGAACCGAGGCGTCTGCAGGTCTGTACTGCATCACGATAGACGTATCGGGCGCGTAGTCGGGGCGGTCGCCCTGAAGGTAGGGGACGGGGTCGCCCCTATACCGTGTATCAACGTGAGTCACCGACGCAGGTACCTTAATCTCGTCCACCGGACTGCCCTGGGTAATGAGCCCCTTGACCCGATAGCGGGAACCGAAGGACGTATTGGCCGCGAGCGCACCGGCAGCTAGCCCGCCCTGGCTGAACCCGGCCAGAATCACGCCGCTGCCCTCAGCCGCCCCTGCCTGTTCTAGGGCTCGCTCTACCTGGGTCATCAGGGCTGTGTACTGGTTAGGGGTTAGGTCAGAATCATAGCCCGAGGTAGCACTCCCGGCAGTGCCAGCCCAGGTGTTCGTACCTCCACGCCAGGGCTGCAAGAAATCCTCGCGCTCGCCGTCGCCGTCCGTCCCGGGAATGGTGACCAGGTACTGGGTTTCACCGGTTTCTGGGTTGTAGAGGGTCTGAACCATCACATGATCCCAGGCCCCCTGGTAGTGGGCGGCTTCAAAGAGCTCATCGCCCCGGCTCTCTATGCCTTCCATACGCTGGAAGTGCTCGGCAATTCCGCGGGCGCTCAGGGGAAGATCCTGCCCGGTACTGTTGGGGTCAAGCCGGGGAATGCTCTTACCGGGGTCTAGGTTATCGACGCGCAGGTTAGGGCTGAGCACATCCGTCATGTCGCGGGTAGCCCGCAAACGCCCGGTCGTACCCGTTACCTGCACCAGCTTGTTAAGCCACCCGGTTGTATCCTGCAGGACTTTACGCCCATCAGGGGTAGTGCGAGCCAGCAAGAAGGCGTCCTTAACGTAGGTCACCGCCTGCACTGCCCCCCGCTTAACAACCAGCTTGAACAAATCAACCCGGTAGCCAAAGGCCGACTGGGTGCCACGCACCACCGCCATGCCCAGGGTCTGAGCCTGATTCGTCTGGTCAATAACCCGGTTGGCGAAGTCCTCCGCCTGCCGGTAGTTCTCAGCGGCGCCCTGCACGCCTCGGGCTAGGCCCCGCATACCCGCCACCAGGGTGGTGAGCGTTAGGGTGCTGGTACCCAAGGACGCCAGGGCACGGCTGCCTGCCCCCGTCAGGTCGAGGGATGCCAAAAGAGCCACACGCGCAGTGAGACCGCCCAGTTCCCGGCTCGCTTCTTCGTACCGCCCAGCCACGGCTGCAAGCTGGTGGGCTAGGGGCTCTAGCTCAGAGAATTCCACCGAGATACGGCCACCCGAAGGCCCTGCCCCCGGGGCACCAGAAACATATGCTGCAACCACGCCTTACCACCCCTCTCCTGCCAAAGTAGCGCTCACACGGGCAAGCAGAGGGTTGCCCATAGCCGAGGTGAGAGCCCCCTGCAGGGCAGGTAGATTAGCCCGCTCAGCATGCACAATAAAATCATCGAAGTCGATATCGTCCAGCACCGCCATGCCCGCTAAGGCGGCATCAAAAGCAGCCCCAGCAGCACCGATAGCAGAAGCCACCAGTTCAAGCTCAGCAGCAACAGCCTCACCGGCCAACCGCACCTCCTGGGCACCGGCCTCCAGCTCCCCCTGCAAAGCCCTAGCCACACCCCCTTCTGCCTCTAAAGCACCCTGAAAGGCCCGGCCAGCCACAGAATCCCACTGCACCTGCCCCGCAGCTAGAGCCTGCCCAGAGGCCTGCCCTATGGCGTCCGCCTGCCCCAACACCTGCTGCGCCAGCGCAGCAGACCACTCCCGCACCCGCTGGGCCAAGCCCAGTGCACCCGCAGACGCGCTCGCCGCCCCCTGACTCCCCAGGCCAACCCTGCCCGCAGCCGCAACAAGCTCATACACCGAAGGCATCGCTTTTCCTCCTCACTTCTTTCGCGGGCGATTCCTTAGTCCACACCCTAAAAGCAGCACCAGGCGGAGCACCAGCGTCCGCCTGCCTGTGGATAAGCCCCACCCCGGCCGTCCGCGCATACCGCCCCACAATTGGTGCAGCCGTGACGCAAGATGACGCAGCGAGTTCACACCCCTTGACGATAGCCACCGCTTACCCGTAAAAGCCCATCTCACACCCCCGCTAAAGCGTGCGCCACCCCACCTAACCGTGAGAAACTAGAGATATGTCTCATCGCGAAAACTGCACCGCCCTGCCCTCTGGCCGTCACTCCCTCACCGGCGCTGGTCTAGCCCTCGGCGCCCTCGACGGACGCTACAAGGCCGCCACCGAACCCCTGGTCGACTACCTCTCAGAAGCCGCTCTCAACCGCGACCGCATCCACGTTGAGGTCGAATGGTTCATCTACCTCTGCGATCACCAGGTACTGCCCGGTCTTGAGCCCCTGACCGACGAGCAGCGCGCAGGCCTGCGCGCCATCGTCACCGACTTCACCGAAGAATCTGCCGCCGAGCTGGCAGAAATCGAAGCCGTCACCGTGCACGATGTGAAGGCCGTGGAATACTTCATCGCCCGCCGCCTCGAACCTCTAGGCCTGGGTCATCTCAAACCCCTGGTTCACTTCGGTTGCACCAGTGAAGACATCAACAACCTCTCCTACGCCCTGGGTATCAAGGACGCCGTCACTAACGTCTGGCTGCCCGCCGCCCGCGGCCTGGTTGAACAGATTATGAAGCTGGCCGAAGAGGCCCGCGACGTGCCCATGCTTTCTCGCACCCACGGCCAGCCCGCCACCCCCTCCACCCTGGGCAAGGAACTGGCCGTTTTCGCCTACCGCCTGAACCGCCAGATCAAGCACGTTGAAAACGCTGAATTCCTGGGCAAGATCAACGGCGCAACCGGCACCTACTCCGCCCATGTCGTCTCTGTACCCACCGCCGACTGGCA
The DNA here is from genome assembly GCA_019115985.1 of Candidatus Rothia avicola. Taxonomy (GTDB): domain Bacteria; phylum Actinomycetota; class Actinomycetes; order Actinomycetales; family Micrococcaceae; genus Rothia; species Rothia avicola. The sequence continues at coordinate 14,393 of DXCN01000071.1, forward strand.
GAAGATTTCAGAAGAATTTGTCACCGGCCTGGGCCTGGACTGGAACCCCCTGACCACGCAGATCGAGAACCACGACTGGCAGGCTGAGCTCTACTCATCCATCGCCCACTTCAACCAGGTGCTGCACAACCTCTGCACCGACGTGTGGAGCTACATCTCTATCCGCTTCTTCCGCCAGATTCCCGTTGCGGGCGCAACCGGTTCATCCACCATGCCCCACAAGGTCAACCCCATCCGCTTCGAGAACGCCGAGGCCAACCTCGAAATCTCCAACGCCCTGCTGAACACCCTGGGCTCAACCCTGGTGCAGTCCCGCTGGCAGCGCGACCTGACCGACTCATCCTCCCAGCGCAACATCGGTGTAGCCTTCGGCCACTCCGTGCTGGCTATCTCTAACGTGGTCAAGGGCTTGGAGCGCCTGGACATCGCCACCGACGTCATCGCCCAAGACCTCGATGAGAACTGGGAAGTTCTGGCCGAGGCCATCCAGATGGTCATGCGCGCCGAAGCAATCGCGGGCGTCCCCGGCATGGAGGACCCCTACGAGCGCCTCAAGGAGCTGACCCGCGGTCACCGCGTTGATGCAGCCCGCCTCAAGGAATTCGTCGCCGAGCTCGGTCTCAGTAAGGACGCCGAAGCCCGGCTTTCCGAGCTCACCCCGGCAACCTACATCGGTCTGGCTCCCTCTCTGCTAGAGCACGCCACTCGCTAAACCGGATTCGGGCCCAGGTAACAGTGCTCTTTGTCAGCTGTTACCTGGGCAAGCCCGCTAATCACATAGATACGCACCCCGTGCAGACGTAATCTTCCACCTGCGAAGACAGCGCCTGCACGGGGTTTCTTAGAATAGACCTATGACCGAGAACTCCTGCCCCGCAGACAGCTCGCCCGAGCAGACCCCGCTGGCCGTGCGCCGCCTGCGCAAGCTCCGCACCCGCTACCCCGAAGCTACCCCCGCCGACCTAGCAGAGCGCCTAGGTGGAATCTTCGTGCGTGACTTCACCCTGGTCGGGTCAGCCCAGGCAGGGGCACAGGAGCTGACCCCCAACGTCCTCGGCAGCGTCACCCGCAACCGCCGCGTTGCCGGGCTCACCCAGGCTGCCGCCCACCTGGGCGCGGTGCAGCAGGGCATGGCCACCTACAGTCGGGTCGCCAACAAGGGCATTACCACCACTGCCCATGTGGGGAGTGCCCAGGCCGTCAAAACCTACCTGCACGGCATGGCCCTGCTCCACGGTCTTCAGGTTGAAAGCAGCGACGAAGCCGCAACCGCTGTCTTGGGAGCCGAAGTCAACGATATTCTCACCCAGATGCAGGAGGCCCCCCGCGGTGGTGGAGCCACCCAACAGGTGAACATTCTGGGAGCCGTAGCCGCCATAGGCCTACGCAACCCTCAGACCCTGCTGCTGGTCAAGGCAGGCGAACAGTTAGTCAAGGCAGGAGGCGCTGTTTTCGCTAGTCAGAAGATGCGCCGGGATTTTGCCCAGCAGATCATCGCCCAGGTAGACCAGAACCTGGGGGCAGCCCCCGACCAGCTACCTGCCAGCACTCTCACGGTCTTGAACAGCGGGCAGGACGCCGGCAGCCCGGTCGATGGATCGGGGCAGGGTAGCGGGGGTTCGGTACCCGCCGACGATGACGCTGACCTGCTAGAACTTTCTGTCGAAGAGGTTAGCGCCATTGAAGCACCCGAGCCGGTAGCGCCTTCTGCCCTGGATGAGCCCGAACCGGTCGAGCCCTCCCAGATTGAGGCACCCGAGCCGGTGACGGCGTCCGCCATTGAAGGCCCAGCCCCGGTGGTGACCGAAACTCAGGTACGGCCCAGCACCGAAGCGGAGCTGGCAGCAGCCGACGGGGCAACCGCTCAAGGTGCCCGCCTAGCTGCCCGTGCGTTCGTCCGCGCCCGTTCTCGTTTCAAGGGTTAAAAGAAGGGACCAGATTCCTACCGAATACCGTGTGGACGTTAGGTACTTTGGGAGGAATCTGGTCCCTACTGTAGAAACAGACGCGTGCCCGCGAGCACCCTACCTGCTACTAGCTAAGAATTGAAGGGCTGGGCGCAGGCTGCCATGGTGCCCTCGGTGTAGCCCTTGGTGAACCAGCTGACGCGCTGTTCTGACGAGCCGTGGGTCCACAGGTCGGGGTTAACCTCTTGGCCCGAAGAACGCTGGATGGCATCGTCACCAATGGCGCGGGCAGTATCGATTGCCTGCTGGATCTGGCTCTCGGTCAGCGGATCAAGCAGGGCATTCTCGCCCTTGTCAGCCTGGGAAGCCCAGACACCGGCATAGCAGTCGGCCTGCACCTCAACCTGCACGGCGCCAGAGTCAGCGCCGGGGTCCTGGTAGTTGGAGTACTTCAGGGTGCCCATGGTCTGCTGAATGTGGTGGGCGAACTCATGGGCGGTCACGTACATGACCGCGAAATCGCCGTTGGAACCGCCCATAGCCTTGAGCCGGTCAAAGAAGGGAACCGACATGTACACCGTCTGATCAGCCGGGCAGTAGAAGGGGCCGGTCTGCGAAATGTTGGCGGTACCGCAGCCGGTAGAGAGCTGACCCTCACCCAGCACCAGGTCGGGGGCGGTGTATGAGACGCCGGCCTCAGCCGGGAGCTTCTTCTCCCAGACCATATCGAGGCTCACGCCGGTTGCCAGAATACGGCAGTCGTCGTAGCGGTTGGCGTCCTCATAGGTCTGGCAGTGGTCAAAATTCCCTGCGCCAGTCACCTGGTCCTGCTGGGCCTCGGTGCCGTACATGGAGCTAGAACCCCCGGTCAGGCCGCCCAGGCCGCCTGAGGCAAAAAGGAAGATAGCGCCAACAATCAGCACGCCAGGAATACCGAACTTACGGGCCACGCTGCTCATGAGCATCATCATGAGCGGGTTCGTGCCGCCGCCACCGCCAGAGCGGCCGTTACCCCCAGAAGAGCCACGCTGGGAGTAGTTATTATTCAGGTTGTCGTTAAAACCCAAGACAGTTCTCTTTACTTCTCAAGCTGAGCGGTCTCGCCCTGCGTACCCTCGGAGGTGCCGGCATCCTGACCGCCCTCAAACTTGGGGGCGCGGTCAAGGTTCAGAGCATCGGGGAAAACAGCGGGCAGAGCGCCGAAGGTCTGCTCGACCGACTTGACCACGTTCTTGCCCAAGGCAAGGTTGGCACCGCCACCGACCACAGCTCCGATGCCAAAGGGCAGGGCACGGCCCAACAGCGCACCGGACTGGCGGGTCAAGAAACGCTTAATGAACATATTGCGGATGGTGCGCTCGATGCTGAACACCTTGCCGGAGTCCTTGGAGCCCATCATCATGCCCCACTTGCGGGAGACACCGCCGGTCTTACCGGTGTGGGCCAGAATCGAGTTCATGAGCACGGAGCCGTCCTCACCCAGCATGATAGCCATGACCATGAGGCGGGACTTCTCGGGGTCCTCAACATGCACGCCGTGCAGTTCAGCCATAGCCTGCGCATAGATAGCGGTGCGCTCCAGATAGCCGCCCACCGCCAGGGCAGACAGGCCGACGGACGCCGCGGTACCCAGACCGGGCATAAAAGCGGTTGCACCCACGGCACCGCCGCCGACCGTAACATCGCGCAGGTAAGCCTTTTCAAGGCGCTTGGCAATCTGATCGGGGGTCTCATGGGGGTGCTTCTCACGCATCTTCTTGAGCATGGAAACAACCAGGGGGCGCTGAACCTTCAGCACGGTGTCGACGGTGCGGGTGACTGCGGGCTTGGGCTGACCGTTAGCGTCAAAAGCGCTAGATGCGTTGAAGTTGAACATAGCTTTTAGTTTACCGGCAAACGGCCCTAAACACAGTGTGCTTGCTATCGCGTATGCCCTGGGCATGACAGGTTACGCAGCACCTCTAGGTGACAATTGTGGCACCGGCCGCCACGTGTGTGAGCGACACCGTAACATTTGGCGGTCAGCGCCACCGCTACAAGCAGGTAGCCACCTACACTGTTTGCAGTACCCCTCGCGAAAGAAGGCACCTGTGCAGGCAGTTCGTTCCCGTTTCACCGGCTCCGATAAGACCACCGGCGTGCTCCTCGTGATCGGCTCCTGTATCTCTCTACAGATAGGCGCGGCTTTTGCGGTGCAGCTTTTTCCCCAGCTGGGCGCCTGGGGCGTCACCAACCTGCGGCTAGGGGTAGCTGCCCTGGTCATCTGTGCTCTTACCCGGCCCCGTTTCTGGGCCTGGAACCTGCCCCAGTGGATTGCCGTCGCCCTACTCGGGGTGTCTTTTGCCTTCATGAACGGGGCCTTCTACCACGCCATCGAGTTGCTGCCACTAGGGCTGGCGGTATCTGTAGAATTCATCGGTCCGCTCGTGCTCGCAGCGGTGCTCTCCCGCCGCCTCATTGACGGTCTCTGGATCGGGCTAGCCACCATCGGCATGGCCCTCATCGGAGTTGAAAAAGCCTTCGGGGCCGAGCATATCTCCACCCTGGGCTTGGCCTCTGCACTAGTCGCAGGCTTTTTCTGGGCCTGCTATATTCTGGCGAGCTCCCGCGTGGGCAGGCTCATCGACGGGGCTGGCGGCCTGGGCGCCGCCCTGGTCATCGCCACACTCATCACACTGCCCTTTGGCGGGGCCGGTGCCGCTCAGGCCTTTGCCGACCCCGGCGTCCTTGCCCTGGCGGTGGGTACGGGTCTGTTGGCGTCCGTTGTGCCCTACACCTTCGAGCTGGCGGCCCTGCGCCGCCTGCCCAACAATGTCTTCTCTATTCTGCTCAGCCTGGAACCCGGCATCGCGGCTATCGGCGGCTGGCTGTTGCTCTCCCAAGACACCGGGGCCCTGCGCTGGACGGCAATTCTACTGCTGACGGTAGCCTCCATGGGCATCACCGTCACATCACGCCCTCAGCGGGCAGCGGGCGAGCCAGCTCCCGTCACCAGCACTATCGCTCAGGTAGACGCGCCCTAGCCCAGTTTCCCCAGGAGCTCCACCAGCTCGTCAGTGCCCAGGGCGGACGCCGGGTGCGGCCCGGCGCCGATTAGGCGGGTGGCGGCGTCCTGGGTGAGCGCCACGTGCGAGCCCACCAGAATGAGGTTGCCCGCGTGGTGTCCGCTCAGCATGGTGGTGTCGGCCAGGCACCAGACGTGCTCAAAGACATCGAGTAGGGTACGGGCCTGGGCAACGAAGAAGCTCAGGCCAGCCTCGTCCCCAACGTTGACCGCAAGCAAGCCTCCCGCGCTATCGCCGTTTGCCGGTGCCAGCACATCACGCAGGTCGGTGTAAAACTCGGCGGTAGTCAGGTGGGGCGGGGCCTCCCAGCCCGAGAAAATATCGAGGACGACCAGGTCAAGACCGCCCGGGGCACCCAACTCCGCTTTCAGGCGGGGAGCGGCTGCGGCAGCGTCCTCAATCAAAATCTGGCAGTTGGTGCCCGCGGGCAGGGGCAACTGCTCCATGACGAAACCGGGCAGCTCCCGCTCAATATCGACGGCCAGCTGGGCAGAACCGGGGCGGGTGGCCTGAATGTAACGCACCAGGGTCAGGGCACCGGCGCCCAGGTGAGCGGCGGTTATCGGTTCGCCCGGCACCCCCTGAAGATCGACCAGGTTGCCGATGCGGCGCAGGTACTCGTAGAAGATAAAGTCGGGGTGGGCTAAGTCCACGTGAGACTGCTCGGCCCCACCGATTTCAAGAATACGGCCGGTCTTAGAGAAGCCGTCGGGAGCAACAGAGGCGCTCAGACCAGAGAAGGACAGCTGAATAGTGCGTGACATGCTCTCTAGCCTAGCGTCTCTCACCTAGTGCAGGTGCCGCAGGTCTTCATCGGCAGCCAGGGAACGAGGCTCCATCTGGAAGGTGGAGTGCTTAATAGAGACCTCAAAATGCTCAGCCACGCAGCTTTGCAGATTCTTGAGGATCTCAACCGAGTGGCCGGTAGTGAAGCACTCATCGTCCAGCACAATGTGGGCGGTGAGCACCGGCAGGTCGGAGGAAATTTGGGTGGCGTGCAGGTCGTGCACGGCAACCACGTGGGGCTGGCCTTCGAGGTGGCGGCGCACCTCGTCGAGGTCAAGCCCGCGCGGGGTTGATTCCAGCAGGACCGAGGCGGTTTCGCGAAAGAGCTTGACGGTGCGCGGGATAATTAGCAAACCGATGAGCACAGCCACCAGGGCGTCTGCCTGGTAGAAGCCGGTACGCCAGATCACCAGGGCCGAGATAATGACCGCCACCGACCCCAGGGCGTCGTTGAGTACCTCTAGGAAGGCGGCGCGCATGTTGAAGTTGGTGCGGTCGCCGCCCATCAGTACCGCAATCATCACAATGTTGCCCACCAGGCCAATGACGCCGAAGACCAGCACTTCGAGGCCGGGTATGGGGGCGGGTTCCAACAGGCGTTGCACCGCCTCGTAGAGCACAAAGAGTCCGACCCCGAGCAGCACGGCGGCCTGGAACATGGCTGAGAGCACCTCAACCCGGCGGAACCCCCAGGTGTGGCGCGAGGACGCCGGCAGGCGGGCCAGGCGCACGGCAGCCAGGGCAACGCTGACCCCCAGGGCATCGGTGAAGACGTGGACCGTATCAAAGAGCAGGGCCAGGGAACCGGTCAGCCAGGCCCCAACCAGCTGGAAGGCAACCAGTGACCAGGCAATAACCACCACGATGATGAGGCGGCGCTCGTTAGCCCCGCTGCCGTGGGAATGCCCGTGGGAATGCCCGTGGGAGTGGCCGTGCGAGTGGCCCATGGTGCGCCCTCCTAGTAGATGCCGAACCCCTTATAGGAGCCAACCGGCTGGATGATGTCAGAGTCAATATGATCAACCCTACCAGCAGTATCGCCGCCGGTCAGTTCGGCAAGGAGCTGCTCACAGGCGTCCGCACTGCCCTGGGCGATAATCTCAACCGACCCGTCGTCCATGTTTTTGGCGTAGCCCACCAGCCCCAGGGGCTTAGCGATACCGGCTACCCACCAGCGGAAGCCCACGCCCTGCACGTGCCCGTAGGCGGTGGCCGTAAGCTGGGCCTCGGCCGGTTTAGCTGGGGCTTTATCGGTGAAAATATCAAAGAAACCCATATCAGGTGCTCTTTCTCTAGTAGTCCAGCTTGGCGTTTGCTAGTACGGGTAGAGCCTCGCGGGCGCGGTCTACCTCAGAGAGGTCAAGGTCAACCACCAGAATTTCGGGGGCTTCACCCGCCTCAGCCAGGGGCACGCCGAAGGGAGAAATCGCCCGGGAATAGCCCACGCCGGTTGGCTGGGTGATATCTGCCCGCGGGTCAGCGCTCGTGGGAGAAGCCTGGTCAACAGCCAGCACAAACATGTTGGAATCCAGGGCGCGAGCACTGGTCAGAATCTGCCACTGGCTCACCTTGCCCTCTCCCCCAGCCCAGGACGCTGCCACCACCGTCGCCTTCGCCCCGGCTCGGGAGTAGTCGGCAAAGAGTTTGGGGAAGCGCACGTCGTAGCAGGTAGCCAGACCAATTTTGGTACCGTCCACGGTGACGGTCACCAGCTGCTCACCGGCCTTGACCCCCTCAGATTCTTTAAACCCAAAGGCGTCGTAGAGGTGCATCTTGGTATAGACGGTCTCTACCCCGTTCTGGTCGAAGCAGTAGAGGTTGTTGTAGACCCGCAGGTTCCATTCGTCAGCTAGCGGCACCGGGGCAAAGCCGCCCGCCACCACGGTCACGGAGTTCTCACGCGCGATGTTAGCGAGGGCGGTGCGGAAGGTCAGCTCGTGCTGGGCCGCATCGTCATACAGCCGACCGCCAAACTGTCGCATGGCCGCCTCGGGGAAGACCACCAGGCGGGCATCGTGCTCGGCCGCGAGCGCCGTGTATTCACGTATGATCTCGATGTTGCGGGCAACGTCTTTGGTACTGAGCATCTGGGCGAGAGCTATCTTCATGCCTTTAACTCTAGAGGGCGCAGCTGGCGGTGACCAGGTTAACGCGCTTATAGCCCGGCCGCCTGCTTGAAGGCCGCCACCATGTCGGCGGTGCTGGTTGCGGAGTCGACGTTCTCAAGTTTGGTGCCCTCCACCACGAAGCTGGGGGTGCCCTTCACACCTGCGGCGACGCCGTCCTGATACTCCTGCTCAATCAGGGCAAGGGCCTCTTCGCTCGGCAGGTCAGACTCGAAGCGGGTGCGGTCCAGGCCCAGTGCCTCGGCATAGTTACCCATGAGGGTGACGAACTGGGCGGTATCGGTGATTTCCTTCCAGTCAGCCTGGTGGGTGTAGAGGTGGTCAGCCATCGCTACGTAAGCGCCCTGGGCCTCAGCAGCCTGCACAGCCTGGGCGGCGGGAACCGCGTTGGCGTGCATCGACAGCGGGAAGTGGCGCACCGTCACGTTCATGGTGCCCTCTAACTCGGCAGCGGCCTCACGGTACTTGGGGTCAGCCTTAGCGCAATAGGGGCACTGCAGGTCGGTGTAGAGGGTCACCGTGGGGGCACCGTCGGTCACCGCGTTGAGCTGGTAGCCGGCATCGGTGCGGACGCCCGCCGCAGCTTCCCCGCTTGCGGCGGCAGAAGCGCTACCGGCGGTATCGCTAGAACCACCACAGGCCACCAGGCCTACAACCGGAAGAAGGCTCACCAGGGCACGACGGGTTAGCTTCACAGACATAAGACTCTCCTCAAAAAATACTGCTTCTCCCAGCCTAACCACCCGCCCGCGTACCTCGCGGGCACAAACTGTCAGCAAGCGTCCGCACCTCATGAGATACCACACAAACGCACGCCGCGCCGCCCCTAAAGCCCACGCAAAGGAATAAACTCAGAAGTAAACATACGGTAGCCCCACAGCCACCGTAGCCCACGAAAACAAAGCCTCAAGGATGTAGACCCAGATGACCAACGGCATGTACATTTCCGCGATGAACCAGGGCTCCGGCAAGTCCCTCATCGCTATCGGCCTGCTCGACTCCCTGCTCAAAGAAACCGACCGCGTCGGCTTCTTCCGCCCCGTCTTCAGCGGCGAAATCGAGTCCCAGGACCCCCTCATCCGTCTGCTCCGCACCAAATACAACCTCAGCGATGCCCAGGCCCGCGGCGGTGTCTCCCTCGAACGCTGCCGCGAACTGCTTGCCTCCGGCGACCACGAAGAAATGTCAGCCATCGCCGTCTCCGTCTACTCCGAGATGGCCAGGCACTGCGACGCCATCATCGTCGACGGCACCGACCTGCTCTCCCACAACGCAGCAACCGTAGAATTCGACCTCAACGCCCAGTTCGCCAAGGACCTCGGCACCCCCGTCATCGCCGTCGTCGGCGCCCAGGAATCCACCGTCTCAGACGTCGTCAACGCCGTTGACGTCGCCCGCACCGAACTGCACGGCGCCAAGGTCGACGTACTGGCCGTCATGGTCAACCGTGCCCGCCCCGAACTGCGCGAAGAAATCCTCAAGAACGTCAAGCGCGGCCCCTCTAACCGCCCCGTCTACGTCCTGCCCGAACTCCCCGAAATCTCACTACCCACTGTCGCCGAAGTCGTCTATAACCTCGGCCTCAACCACGAAGGCATGAGCCAGGATTTCCTTGACCGCGACATCCACGACATCAAAATCGCGGCCATGACCGTCTCCAACTTCCTCTCCCAGTTCACCGACGGCGACTTCGTCATCGTCCCCGGCGACCGCTCCGACATCATGGTCGCAACCCTCGCGTCCGCCCTCGCACCCACCTTCCCCGCCCCCTCCGGCATGCTCCTCACCGGTGGCCTCGCCAACGAACTCAAGGGCGACACCGCCATCGGCCAGCTGGTCGAAAAGGCCCCCTTCCCCGTCTTCTCCACCCAGCTCGACACCTTCAAAGCCGGCCGCGCCGTCTCCATGGTGCGCGGCCAGCTCGCCCTCGGCCAACCCCGCAAAATCGCAGCAGCCCTCGGCGAATGGTTCCGCAACGTCGACGAAAAGGAACTCTTCGAGCGCCTCGAACTCGAACGCCCCGCAACCATGACCCCCCTGCGCTTCCTGCACAACCTCATCGAAAAGGCCCGCAGCGACCGTCGCTCCATCGTCCTACCCGAAGGCTACGACCCCCGCATCCTGCGCGCCGCATCCATCATCGTCCGCCGCGACTTCTGCGACCTCACCCTCATCGGCAACCCCGAAAAAATCGCAGAAATCTGCCAGCGCGAATCCATCGACCTGCCCATCGCAGAAGACGGCAAGCGCGGCGTCACCATCATCGACCTCGACAACAACGACTACACCGACGACTTCGCCGCCACCTACGCCGAACTGCGCGCCCACAAGGGTATGACCCTCGAAGGGGCCCAGAACCGCATGATGGACCCCTCCTACTTCGGCACCATGCTCGTACACAAGGGCATCGTCGACGGCATGGTCTCCGGCGCCGTGAACACCACCGCCAACACCATCCGCCCCTCCCTGGAATTCATCAAAACCCGCGAAGGCGTCAAGGTCGTCTCATCCGTCTTCCTCATGCTCATGGAAGACCGCGTGCTCGTCTTCGGCGACTGCGCCGTGAACCCCAACCCCAACTCCGAGCAGCTCGCCGACATCGCCAAGGCCTCAGCAGAGACCGCCCGCCAGTTCGGCGTTGACCCCAAGGTGGCCATGCTCTCCTACTCCACCGGCACCTCCGGCTCCGGCGCCGACGTTGACATCGTCATCGAAGCCACCGAAAAACTGCGCGAATCCAACCCCGACTTCGCTTTCGAGGGCCCCATCCAGTTCGACGCCGCCTCCAACATGTCCATCGCCTCCTCCAAGCTCCCCGGCTCAGAGGTCGCAGGCCAGGCAACCGTGTTCATCTTCCCCGACCTGAACACCGGCAACAACACCTACAAGGCTGTGCAGCAGACCTCCGGCGCTGTAGCCGTCGGCCCCGTCCTGCAGGGCCTCCGCAAGCCCGTCAACGACCTCTCCCGTGGCGCTACCGTCGATGACATCATCAACACCGTAGCTATCACCGCGATCCAGGCACAGACCCTCTAAAACAAAGGAAAAACACTTTCATGCTCGTACTCGTTATTAACTGCGGTTCCTCATCTGTGAAGTACCAGGTGCGTGACACCGCCGCTACCGGTGAAGAGAACCAGGTCATCGCTAAGGGCCTGGTCGAGAACATCGGCTCCGCCGAGATTCCCACCCACACCGAAGCCCTCGACATCATGGCTAAGGCCCTGGTTGAGCCCCTGCACGGTAAGACCATCGACGCTATCGGCCACCGCATCGTTCAGGGCGGCGATATCTTCTCAGAGCCCGTTCTGGTCACCGACGACGTCATCGCCAAGATTGACGAGCTCTCCCCCCTGGCCCCCCTGCATAACCCCGCCCACGTGCTGGGTCTGAAGGCCGCCCAGGAAACCTACCCCGGCGTCCCCATGGTCGCCGTATTCGACACCGCCTTCCACGGCACCATGCCCGAGCACGTCTACCGCTACGCTGTGCCCGAAGAACTGGTTGAGAAGTACGGCGTGCGCCGCTACGGCTTCCACGGCACCAGCCACGACTACGTCACCGGCATTGCCGCTGACTTCCTAGGCCTGGACCGCTCCGACTTTAACGGCGTGATCGCCCACCTGGGTAACGGCGCGTCCGTTACCGCCGTTGAGGGCGGCAAGTGCCTAGACACCTCTATGGGCTACACCCCCCTGGCTGGCCTGGTCATGGGTACCCGCTCCGGTGACATCGACCCCTCCGTGCTGACCTCCATTATGATGCGCGACCCCGAAATGACCCCCGCCAAGATGGACTCCCTGCTGAACAAGGAGTCCGGCCTGCTCGCTATCGCTGGCAACAACGACATGCGCGCCGTGGTTGAGGCTATGGAAGCTGGGGACGAACGCGCTAAGCTGGCCCTGGACATGACCTCCTACCGCCTGGCTAAGTACATTGGCGCCTACCATGTAGCTGTTGGTGGCGCTAAGGCCCTGGTCTTCACCGCAGGTATTGGTGAGAACTCCCACCAGTTCCGCCAGCTGGCTGTTGAGCGTCTGGGTGCCCTGGGCATCAAACTGGACGCCGAAGCCAACAAGGTACGCGGCGACGAGCCCCGCATCATCTCCACCGAGGACTCAGCTATCCCCGTACTGGTAGTACCCACCAACGAGGAAAAGGCTATTGCTGAGGCTACCGAGGCCCTGGTTGCCTAAGTTTTAAGGTTTCACCGCTGATAGAGCGGGGTTTCTTTCGACATGCGGGATTCTATCCGCAGTTCGAAAGAAACCCCGCATTTCGTTTCTGGCCAGGTAGCAAGATTCACCAGGCTAGGAGCCCCCGAGGAGACTCTTGAAAAACCTATCAATTTTTTTCAGATAACTTCTTGACTGAACCCTCACCAAGGTATTAAAGTAAGAAGCACAAGAACTCACTCTTGATCCCCAAGTCTCAGCCGAAGACGGCTGACCAAGCACTCAAGGAATACCCAATGAAACTCGCCTCAATATCAAAAGGGATAGCACTAGCTTTTATTGCATCTACAACACTTTCCGGCGCAGCATTTGCAGATACCAACAATCAAACGATATCTGATACCACGATGTCAACTGAACGGCAAATGGTCGCCAAAGCACTGGAAGAAAGCCAACCAGCACAATGGTCAAATCTAACTTTCCAAGAAAAAAATCAAGTGCTTGATGTTCTAGTTTCGATGGATAAGCTACCCGAGACAGACGAAGAAGCTAAAATAATTTCTCCTATCCTGGCAGTTGAAACTTCCGAAACCAGCCTGCGTGCATTACCATCACTTTCACAAACTTTAAGTAGCTCAGGGTCTCGCTCCGATTGGTATGAACGCCGATGGACCATCCTAGGAATATCCTACGCCAAAGCAACCACACATTTTGGATATAACTACAACAGCACTAGGGTAACTTCCTCAAATTACTGCTATGGAACCGTTCTCAATCTAGTACCACTCAGAGCAATCAACCACCATTCATATGTAAGGTTTGAGGGAAATAATGCGGTCTGTGAAACTGCGATAACGCTTCAGAGGGTTGGACATGCAACAACTTACGGATATCAAGGCATCCGTGTCAACAGAAATGGAATTATAGACACCTGGGGACCATAATGTTTCAAATAACACATTTAGAAGTTATCAGCAATGGGATTTTACTCATTATTATTTCTGCCATTGCTTATATATTTATTCGACCAAAAACTAACAGGAAGCAATAAATAATCAAGTAAATGCCTGCACCTCTAATAATCCCCAGAGGTGCAGGCATTCCTTTCCCTACGGCTTTCTTGCTACTGTTGAAGGTGGAAGATGACCGCCTAACCAGCAGGAACACCCATGAGCGAGAACACCCCCGGCAGCACACCGCCCGACAACCAGCCGCCCTCAGGGCAGAACTACCCACAGGCGTCCGGCCACACCCCCGGCCCCCAGCCCACCGAACCCGGCCTCGTCCATCCCCTGCCCAACGACCTCAGCGACGGCTGGCTACCCGAAGACACGCGCCAGCGGCCCCTCTCGCCCCTACCCGCACCCAAGCTCTTCGGCTTCCAATCCCTACTGCCCTTCAAGTTCCTCAATGCGCTGCGCCACCCCGCAGAACTGCCCCTGGTCGTCATGGCCTACGCGCTCACCCTCATGCTCTACGTAGGCGGTGGTATCTACCTCATCTACTCACTCTTCAGCAGCGTGCTAGGGGACGACTTCGTCAACTACAAAATCAGCAACCTGGTCAGCCAGCTCATCGCCATCGCTATCTACCTGCCCCTGGGTATCTTCTTCCTACGCGGCGCCACGTACGGCCAGCTACGCCTCAGCGGGGTGCGCATTACCCCCACCCAGTTCCCCGAGGCCTACCAGATGGTTGTTGAAGCCGCCCACGCCGCCGGCCTACGCCGCGTACCCGACGCCTACGTAGTACTGGGCAACGGCCAAATCAACGCCTTCGCCTCGGGCCACGGGTACCGCCGCTTCATCGCCATCTACTCCGACCTCTTCGAAATCGGTGGCGCAGCCCGCAACCCCGAGGCCCTGCGCTTCATTATCGGGCACGAGGTGGGGCATATCGCCGCCGGTCACGTCAGCTACTTCCGCCTGATTTTCACCAGCTTCTTCATGCAGATTCCGATTCTCGGCAACCTGCTCTCCCGCACCCAGGAATACACTGCCGACAACTTCGGCTACCGCTACGCCCCCGACGGCGCAGAAACCACCACCACCGTACTCGCCGCCGGTAAGTACCTGATGAACGACGTGAACTTCCACGAACTGGCCAACCGGGCCGTCTACGAGCGCGGCTTCTTCACCTGGTTCGCAAATATCGGCTCCACCCACCCGCCGGTGACCTGGCGTGCCCACGCCCTGCGCGACCGCACCGAACCCGGCCGCCTAATCTGGCGCCCCAAGAACAACCCACCCTACCCGCTCTCCATGATTCCGGCAGCAGAGCCCGCCGAGGCCTGGGCCGACCCCCTACAGGCCACCGACCACCTGGCCACCT
>DXCN01000072.1 GCA_019115985.1 Candidatus Rothia avicola
TAACTTCCGGGTTCGGGATGGGACCGGGTGTTTCCCTCTTGCTATAATCACCGAAGAGTGGAGGCGAGGGGACTCGAACCCCTAACCCCCTGCTTGCAAAGCAGGTGCGCTACCAATTGCGCCACGCCCCCATCGGGTGCTACCTATGAAATTTTATCTGTAGCTTCTTCCCAAGTTTTTTTATTCTCCTGAGAATCCTTAGCTTTCTTTACTGCTACCGCTGTTGCCAGCGCAGCGAGCGTGATTGCCATAAATTTCTTCATGTCAACCTTCCAACCAAGGTGAGTGGGCGTACCAGGAATTGAACCTGGGACCTCTACATTATCAGTGTAGCGCTCTAACCGTCTGAGCTATACGCCCTTGGTGTTCATCAGAACGAGATATAACTTTACACAGGTTTTGGCACCTTGCCAAATCGAAATAGTATGTTCTGAGACACATACCCTGAAAGGGTGTTTAAAAGCTTCTGGCGCCCCGAATCCACAGGGCGCCACGAAGCTAAAAGGGGTTTGGTTTATTCGTCGGTGAGGGTTACACCCACGCCGCCGACCAGCTTAGCTGCCACGTTGTAGAGCATGGCTGCCAGGGTGCCGAGCAGGGTGAAGAGCACGACGTTCACCACGGAGATGATGGTGCTGTAGAGAGCCACCTGACCCAGTGAGAGGTACTGGGAGATGTCTACGGCGTCGCCGGTGGTACCGAGTAGGGTCAGCAGGTCATTGAGGCTCTGGAAAGCGCCGGTGGCCTGCATGACGAGCCAGAGAATGACAGCTGCAACCACGGTAGCGATACCGATGGCAACCGAGAGTAGGAAGACGAGCTTGGCGACCGAGAAGGTATCTACCTTGGCAACAACCAGGCGAGCGCGACGGATCTTGGAGCGGGGGGCGGGGCGCACCAGCGGCTTACGCTGGGCACCTGCGGATGCCACCTTCTGGGGGCGTGCCTTACCTTGGGCAGCGCGCGGGGTGCCGACTCGCGGCGCTGGCCGCGGTGCGGTTCTGGTGCTTTTAGTGCTCACTCTTACCTCCAAGTGCGTCTGCGGTGTCGGCTACTGCCGGGGTGGTGTTGTTTTCTAAAGGTACTTCATCTGCCGGCTTTTCAGGGCTTTCGGCGCCGTTTTCGTCGGTGTCGTCTGCCTCATCGATGTTGCGCTCGTAGTTGCGGGCAACTTCGAGGATCTCGTCGTTCTTGCCGGGTTTGGCGAAAATGACCCCCATGGTGTCGCGGCCCTTGGCCGCTACTTCTGAGACCGAGGTGCGCACGACCTTGCCGGATTGCATGACGACCATGACCTCGTCCTCTTCGCCCACAATCAGGCCACCGACGAGCTCGCCGCGGTCTTCTGCTAGCTTGGCGACCTTGATACCGAGACCGCCTCGACCCTGCACGCGGTACTGGTCGACCTGAGTACGTTTGGCGTAACCGCCAGCGGTGACCACGAAGACGAAGGAGTCGTCGGTGACGACGTTGGCTGAGAGCAGCTCGTCGCCGTCGCGGAACTTCATGCCGGTCACGCCGGAGGTGGCGCGGCCCATGGGGCGCAGGGCCTCGTCAGAGGCGGTAAAGCGCAGGGACTGGCCCTGGCGGGAGATCAGCAGCAGGTCGTCCTCGGCGCTGGCCAACTGGGCTGAGACCAGCTCGTCGCCGTCACGCAGGTTGATGGCAATGACGCCGGCGGCACGGTTGGTGTCGTAGTCCGACAGGGCGGTTTTCTTCACCAGACCGTTCTTGGTGGCCAGAATCAGGTAGGGGGCATCCTCGTAGGACTTGAGCTCCATCACCTTAGCGATGGTCTCCTCGGGCTGGAAGGCCAGCAGGTTAGCCACGTGCTGGCCCTTGGCGTCGCGGCCGGCCTCCATGAGCTCGTAGGCCTTGGTGCGGTAGACGCGGCCCAGGTTGGTGAAGAAGAGAATCCAGGAGTGGGTGGAAGTGACGAAGAAGTGCTGAACCACGTCGTCCCCGCGCAGGGAGGCGCCCTTGATACCCTTGCCACCGCGGTGCTGGGAGCGGTACTGGTCGCTGCGGGTGCGCTTGACGTAGCCGCCGCGGGTGATGGTGACGACCATTTCTTCCTCGGGGATGAGGTCTTCCATGGACATGTCACCGTCGTAGCCCATGAGGATCTTGGTGCGGCGCTCATCGCCGAAGCGGGCGACGATTTCGGCCAGCTCTTCAGAGATGATGGCACGCTGGCGGTCCTCAGAGGCGATAATCGCGTTGTACTCGTCGATCATGCGCATGAGCTCGTCGTGGCGGTCCTGGATCTTCTGGCGTTCTAGGGCGGCCAGGCGGCGCAGCTGCATGTTCAGAATCGCCTGGGCCTGAGCCTCGTCGATGTCGAGGAAGTCCATCAGGCCGGTGCGGGCATCGTCGGCGGTGGGGGAGCGGCGAATCAGGGCGATGACCTCGTCGAGGGCATCGAGGGCCTTGAGCAGGCCGCGCAGGATATGCGCTTCTTCTTCAGCCTGACGCAGACGGTAGCGGGTACGGCGCACGATAACTTCAAGCTGGTGGTTGACCCAGTGGCGGATGAAGGCGTCCAGGGAGAGGGTGCGGGGCACACCGTCCACAATCGCCAGCATGTTGGCTGAGAAGTTTTCCTGCAGCTGGGTATGTTTGTAGAGGTTGTTCAACACTACCTTAGGCACGGCGTCGCGCTTGAGGACGATAACCAGGCGCTGGCCGGTGCGACCGGAGGTTTCGTCGCGCAGGTCAGCGATGCCGGTGATTTTGCCGTCCTTGACCAGTTCGGCAATCTTGATGGCCAGATTATCGGGGTTGGCCTGGTAGGGCAATTCGGTGACGACCAGGCAGGTGCGGCCCTGGATTTCTTCGACGTTGACCACAGCGCGCATAGTGATAGAGCCACGGCCGGTGCGGTAGGCCTGCTCTATTCCCTTGTGGCCCAGGATGGTCGCACCGGTGGGGAAGTCGGGGCCCTTGATGCGGGCAATGAGAGCTTCCAGCAGCTCTTCGTTGGAGGCTTCGGGGTTCTGCAGGAACCACTGCACACCGTCAGCTACCTCGCGCAGGTTATGCGGCGGAATGTTGGTGGCCATACCGACCGCGATACCCGATGAGCCGTTGACCAGCAGGTTGGGGATACGGGAGGGCAGGACGACCGGCTCCTGGTTCTTGCCGTCATAGTTGGGCTGGAAATCGACGGCATCCTCTGTGATATCTCGTACCATTTCGAGGGCCAGGGGGGCCATCTTGGTTTCGGTATAACGGGGGGCCGCAGCACCGTCGTTACCGGGGGAGCCGAAGTTACCCTGACCGAGCGCCAGGGGGTAGCGCATGACCCAGTCCTGAATCAGCCGCACCAGGGTGTCATAGATAGCGACGTCGCCGTGGGGGTGATACTGGCCCATAACTTCACCGACCACGCGGGCGCACTTGTTAAAGGAGCGCTCGGGTCGGTAGCCGCCGTCGTACATGGCGTAGATGACGCGGCGGTGCACAGGCTTGAGGCCGTCACGCACATCGGGCAGGGCCCGTCCGATAATGACGGCCATAGCGTAGTCCAGGTAGGAGCGCTCCATCTCGGAGCGCAGGTCTACAACCTCAACGTTGCCGCCGACAGGTGCCGGGGTCGCGTCGGTTGCAACGATATGGCCCTCGACGGGCTGGGGTGAGCTGGTGGTGTTCTCGTCGCTCATAAGTTCCTCGTTTTTCGTCCTTGATTTTTATATTCTGCACTGGCTATATAGCGCTTAATTCACACTAAAAGCCCTAGATATCAAGGAAGCGGATATCCTTTGCATTCTGCTGGATGAATTCTCGGCGGGCTTCGACGTCCTCGCCCATCAGCACAGAGAAAATCTGGTCAGCCGCTGCGGCGTCTTCCATCTTGACCTGTAGCAGGGTGCGGCGCTCGGGGTCCATGGTGGTGTCCCAGAGCTCGGTGTAGTCCATCTCGCCCAGACCCTTATAGCGCTGAATGCCGTTGTCCTTGGGGATGCGCTGGTTCTTGGCGTAGCCGGCTTCCAGGGCAGCGTCGCGCTCGGCGTCAGAGAAGACGTAGTCGTGCGGGGCGTTGGACCACTTGATGCGGTAGAGCGGGGGCTGGGCTAGGTAGACATAGCCGGCCTCGATGAGCGGACGCATGTAGCGGAAGAGCAGGGTCAGCAGCAGGGTGGTGATGTGCTGGCCGTCCACGTCGGCATCGGCCATTAGGACGACCTTGTGATAGCGGGCCTTCTCGATGTCGAAGTCCTCACCGATGCCGGTACCGAAGGCGGTAATCAGTGACTGGATTTCAGCGTTAGACAGGGCGCGGTCGAGGCGGGCGCGCTCGACGTTCAGCACCTTACCGCGTAGGGGCAAAATGGCCTGGGTTTCGGGGTTGCGGCCGCGCACGGCTGAACCACCCGCGGAGTCACCCTCCACCAGGTAAATCTCTGAAATTGAGGGGTCCTTGGAGGAGCAGTCCTTGAGCTTGCCGGGCATGGAACCGGTTTCGAGCAGACCCTTGCGGCGGGTGGTTTCGCGGGCCTTGCGGGCAGCCAGGCGGGCCTGGGCTGCGGTGATCGCACGGCGGACGATTTCCTTGCCGGTGCCGGGGTTACGTTCCAGCCAGTCACCTAGCTGGTCCATGGTCTCGCGCTGAACGAAAGCCTTGGCTTCGGAGTTACCCAGCTTGGTCTTGGTCTGGCCCTCAAACTGGGGCTCAGAAATCTTGACGGAGACCACGGCGGTCAGACCTTCGCGGACGTCCTCACCGGTGAGGTTGTCGTCCTTCTCGCGCAGCAGCTTGTTATCGCGGGCAAAGCGGTTAATCAGAGTGGTTAGAGCGGTACGGAAGCCCTCTTCGTGGGTACCGCCCTCGTGGGTGTTGATGGTGTTAGCGTAGGTGTGCACCGATTCCTTGTAGGCGGTGGTCCACTGCATCGCCACTTCCAGGCTCATCATGCGGTCGGTGTCTTCAGTTTCGAAGGCGATGATGTCATCGTGCACGGTGGTGAGCTTCTTAGAGGTATTCAGGAAGTTCACGTAGTCGAAGAGGCCATCCTTGTACATGTAAGTGACGGTCTTGTAGCCGTTGGCGTCGGCACCTACCTGGTTGAGGGGCAGCTTCTCGGGCTTCTCTTCGCCGGTAACTTCATCACCCTCGTGCAGCTCGCGTTCGTCGGTGAGCTGAATGGTTAGACCCTTGTTCAGGAAAGCCATCTGCTGAAAGCGGGCGCGCAGGGTCTCGAAGTCGAACTCAACGGTTTCGAAGATTTCGGGGTCGGGGTAGAAGGTCTGGGTGGTGCCGGTTTGGTCGGTGGCTTCCCCTCGGGTGAGGGGCTTGACGGTGTGGCCGCCGTTGGCGTAGCTGATGTGCCACTTGTAGCCCTGGCGGCGCACCTCGGTGTCGACCTTGGTTGAGAGCGCGTTAACAACGGAGATACCCACACCGTGCAGGCCACCGGAGACCGCGTAGCCACCACCGCCGAACTTACCACCGGCGTGCAGAATGGTCATGACGACCTCGACGGTGGGCTTCTTTTCGGTGGGGTGCTCATCGACGGGAATGCCTCGCCCGTTGTCGGCAACTCGTACTGCGCCGTCCTTCTGAATGACGACCTCGATCAGGTCGGCGTGCCCTGCCAGGGCCTCATCGACAGAGTTGTCAACAACTTCGTAGACCAGGTGGTGCAGGCCGCGTTCGCCGGTTGAACCGATGTACATACCGGGGCGCTTGCGCACGGCTTCAAGGCCTTCGAGGACCGTGATGTCGGCGGCGCCGTATTCGTGGGAGATTTCTTCAGTTGCCACAGGTAGTTAGGCTCCTTGCATGGTCGGTCTCGCACCGGCGGCCGTTCAGCGCGGACGCCCGCGCTCAAGGCGGTGGGGCGGGGCTGCTGTACGGGCGGGCAGGCGCGCGTATTCTGCTCTCAATTCTACCGCACAGGGCTATTTTTAAACCTGTTTTGTGATGTTTTAGAGGGGCACTTAGGGCCAGAAGAGCCCTAGCTCGTTGCTAGAGCGCCCGGAACCCCGATGCTGTGGGTTCTCACAGGGTCAGGGGGTCAGGGGCGCAGAAACGATTTTTGTAATTTGCGCTCTTGGGTTTTCTACCCGTAGGTATCGCGGGGGCCGCGTCCGCCGGGGGCAACCCGCCGTCCTTTTTTCCAGGAGGGGGCTGCTGGCCCAAAGGCGCGCACGTCTTTGACGACATCGTCCCCCAGCTCTCCGTTGAAGCGGCGCATGATGTCGTATTTCATCTGGCGAATCTGCACGGCCCAGGCGGTTGATTCGCAGCGGACGGTCATCACCCCGTCCTCAAAACTCTCAGGGGTAGCTTTCGAGGCGATTTGGGGGCCGACCAGTTTGTCCCAGCGAGCCATGACCGAGGAAACCGCCAGGGGAGTGGTCCAGCCCCGCTCCATAATGACGCGGTCGAGCAGGCCACCGAGGCTCTGCGGGTCGCGGGCGCTGGGGCCGGCTCCGGTATAGCCACCCAGCTGGCCGGTAGATTCTGTTGAGGCATAACGGCGTACCTTGGTGCCCGGCTCAGCGTTCATCACACGGCCGAAGTCCTTGATAATTTTCCGACCGGCAGCGCCCTGCACCCGGTGTTCACCGCGGGCTTCTTTGGCAGCCCGGATACGGCTAAGCAGGGCGTGGGGGGCATCTACAGCCTCTGCACCGTATTCTGCTTGAGCCATACTATCCCGCACTGTAATCTATTCCTTTTCTGGAATATCGCCTAGTGGCGAAAGGTCTACCCAGGCTCGGCCGGGTTCCACCCGCACCAGGGTGATATGGCCCAGTTCCTCAGGAATATCACTGGCCACGGCGCAGGTCACCAGCACTTGTTCAGCACCGGCAACAATAGCACCCAGCTTATGGCGGCGGGCGGTATCGAGCTCAGCAAAGACGTCATCAAGAATCAAGATAGGGGAGGCTCCGGGGGCATCGTTATCTGCCAGGTGTACATACCAGGAGGCCAGCTTCAGAGCCAGAGCATAAGACCAGCTTTCCCCGTGGGAGGCAAAGCCCTTGACCGGGATACCACCGAGTTCCAGGGCAAGGTCATCGCGGTGGGGTCCCACCAGGGTCACGCCGCGCTCCAGCTCTTCCCGCTGCTTATCGGCAAAACCGCGCAGCATAGCCTCCCTCAGGTCATCTACCCCCATCAGGGCTGCGGTTGGCAGAAGGTTAGCTGAAATCGGCGGGAAAATAGTGGAGTCGTACACCAGGCTCACGCTCTTGGAGCCGTCCGTGAGCTCGGTATAGGCCCTCTGTAGTTGTGGCAGAAGCAGGGCCAGGGTGCGTAGCCGGGCCTGTAAGAGGTGGGCACCGGCATCCGCTAATTGCTTGTTCCAGACCTCCAGGGTGTAGGCGTCCTCTACCCCGGTGCTGCGCCGCGAGCGCATGGACTTGAGCAGGGAGTTTCGCTGGCGTAAAACCCGCTCGTAATCGGCCCGGTAGCCGGCAGCCGAGGGGCGCAGAGATACGGCTAAATCATCAAGGAAACGGCGCCGCCCGGCGGGGTCCCCCTTCACCAGCTGCAAATCCTCGGGTGAGAAGAGCACGGTGCGGGTGATGCCCAGGGCTTCACGGGCGCGGACGGGCGCTGCCCGGTTGATGCGCACCCGGTTGCTTTTGCCGGGGGCTAGTTCAAACTCAAGGACGGTCTGCTGGTTGCCGCGGACTGCACGGGTGCGGATGTAGGCGCGGTCAGCGCCCACACGTACCAGCGGGGCGTCCTGACTAACCCGGTGAGAAGCCAGCTGCGCGGTGTAGTCGATGGCTTCAACGATGTTGGTTTTGCCCACCCCGTTTGACCCGAGAAAGACGGTGACGCCGGGGGTGAGGGGGAGAGCCAGGAGCTGGTAGGTGCGGTAGTCCATCAACGAAAGGTGGTCGATGTACAGCGCGCCCTCCTTGAGATAGCGGTTTTACTGGTTCTGCAGGCGGATAGGCATGAGCAGATAGCGGTAGTTCTTCTCGTCTTCAGCCTGCCAGTCGTCCTGCTCAGAGAGCACAACGGGCTTGCGGGGGTCAGTGAAGGAGAAGCGTACGAACTTGTTGGCTGCGAAGGTGTGCAGACCCTCTGAGAGGTAGCTGGGGTTGAAGGCTACGGTGATGTCCTCGCCGTGCAGGTGGGCCTGTAGCATTTCGGTTGCCTGGGCGTCCTCGCCGGTGCCGGCGTCCAGGGTGACCTGGCCCTGGCTGAAGGCCAGGCGGACGGGAGTGTTGCGCTCAGCGACCAGGGAAACACGGCGGACGGCTTCCGCTAGGTCTGAGGTGCGGACGATCGCGTGCACGGGGGTAACTTCGGGGAAGAGGGAGCGAATCTTGGGGTACTCGCCATCGACCAGCAGGCTGGTGGTACGGCGGGAGTCAGATTCAAAGCCAATGAGCTCGTGGGCATCTGACAGGGCGATAGACAGTTCTCCTGCACCACCCAGGGTTTTAGCAACCTCAGAAAGGGTCTTAGCCTTGACCAGCGCAGCGGTTGAGATAGAAGCATCTGTGGGGTTCCAGGTCAGCTCGCGCATGGCCAGACGGTAGCGGTCGGTTGCGAGCAGGGTGATCTGGTCACCCTCAATTTCCATACGTACACCGGTCAGAATCGGCAGGGTGTCGTCCTTGGACGCTGCTACCGACACCTGGGTAACAGCCTTAGCGAACTCAGAGCCCTCAACGGTACCTGATACCGCGGGGAGGGCCGGTAGCTCGGGGTAGTCAGCTACAGGCATGGATGACAGGTTGAAGTTAGAAGAACCGCAGGAGAGGTGAACCTTGCCTTCGCGCAGTTCAAAGAGCACGTCAGACTTGGGCAGCGAACGGCAGATGTCGGCAAGTAGACGGCCAGATACCAGGGCTTCGCCTTCTTCAGTGATATCGGCTGCGATGTTGAGCTTGGCTGAGGTCTCGTAGTCGAAGCTGGCGATAGATACCTCACCGGCAGTTGCCTTGATGAGCAGACCAGAGAGTACCGGTACAGGGGGACGAGGGGAGAGGGAACGGGCAGTCCAGCTGACGGCCTCGGCCAAAGTATCGCGTTCGACAGTAAATTTCACTGGAGCACCTTCCAAAACTTTAAAGACTGAGAAGCCCCTAAATGGGCATAGTTCAGGTGTCCAGTCTACCGGACTACCCCGGCACTAAGTTGTTTTCTGTAATTACAAGCCGTGAACCTGACCAAAGAGTCCTCTCGAAAATCTGTAATTACAAGAGCCCAACCTCACCCGGCAGCACAAGCACAGATTTTTTGTTATTTGACGTTTTTTCTTTAAGAACCGTAGTGTTAATAACCCTTGTGAAAACTGTGGAAAACCCCCTTTGAGCCCGGAATCTCAACCAAGCGCTTGTGGGGCGCCTGTGCAGAAAACCCGTCTCCACTGTGAATGAATAGTGGATGGATATTTATGCAACCATCAAACTGCACAGGCTTTGCATATTCATGCACTTAACATCCACAACAAAACCCCTTAAGCCTCAAAAGTTATCCACAACCCTGTGACTAGGCGTTTTAGGGTTAGGATGCGTCGCGAGACCCCTGCTTGATACGGTTGGTAAGCTCTGTGACCTGGTTAAAGATAGGTCGACGCTCCGCCATGAGGTTACGAATCTTGCGATCTGCATACATCACGGTGGTATGGTCACGGTCGCCCAGCTCCTGCCCGATACGGGGCAACGACATATCGGTGAGCTCTCGCAAGAGGTACATGGCAATCTGACGCGCGTTCACCAGAGTACGGCTACGGGACTTCGACCGCAGATCATCGATTGTTACGTCAAAGTACTCTGCCGTCGCCTGCAGCACCTGCGATGCCGTGATTTCTTGGGCACCGTCGTCCAGCAACAGGTCCTTGAGCACCTGCTCCGCCAGCTGCATATCCACCGGCTGCCCCTGCAATGAGGCAAAAGCGGTCACACGAATCAGAGCGCCCTCCAGCTCACGAATGTTGGTGGAGATGTGCGAGGCAATATATTCCATCACGTCATCGGGCACATCAAGACCCTCGTTCTGGGCCTTCTTACTTAGAATCGCGATACGGGTTTCGAGCTCCGGCGGCTGAACGTCGGTAATCAAACCCCACTCAAAGCGCGAGCGCATACGCTCTGCAAAACCGGTCAGCTGCTTGGGCGGCAGGTCAGAGGTAATGACCACCTGCTTCTGGTGGTTGTGCAGGGCATTGAAGGTATGGAAGAACTCTTCCTGGGTACTATCTTTCCCAGCCAGGAACTGAATATCGTCGATCAGGAGCATGTCGACATTGCGGTAAATCTGCTTAAAGGTAATACCGTTGTTGTCGCGAATGGAGTTAATGAAGTCGTTGGTGAACTCCTCAGAGTTCACGTAGCGCACCCGCAAACCGGGGTAGAGGCTCTTAGCGTAGTGGCCGATGGCGTGCAGCAGGTGGGTCTTGCCCAGGCCCGAGCCGCCATAGATAAAGAGGGGGTTATAGGCAGACGCCGGGGTTTCGGATACCGCGAAGGCAGCCGCGTGGGCAAAACGGTTGGACTGGCCAATCACAAAGCTATCGAAGGTGTACTTGGGGTTCAGGCGCGCGGTGGAGTCCCAGGTCTTTACATCTCCCGGCTCCGCGGGGGCCTCGGCCAGCTCGCCTGCCTCAACAGGCTCTTCAAGAGCCTCTGCCTCATTGCTGACCTGGGCAAACTCGGGAGACGCCGGTGCCTGCCCAAAGGCGGGGGCGGCGTCCGGACGCTGGTGGGCACCTTCGTCGAAACCGGCACGGGAAGCTGGCTCACGCTCAGCGGGCGCAGGGAAAGACGGAGCAGCAGGACGCTCCGCTGCGGGCAGCGCCACCTTCTCGGGAGAATTCTCGAGGCTGGTATCAATAATGAAAGCCTCGGTCACCCCCTGACCAAAGGTCGCGGTAATAGCCTCCTGCAGGGTCTCCTTCAGCTCGTGCTGAAAAATATCGCGGGTAAACTCGCTCGGCACCGCAATCAGCAGCACATTACCCATAAAAGCGTGAGGCTGAGCCAGGCCAATATGAGCACGGTGACGCTGAGCCACCGAGGTATCTGCCCGCAACAGGGTTACCAGGTGCATCCACTTCTTCTGAAGCTCCGGGTCCATATAATCGCCCACTGGCTCTCCTTTAATCTCAGATCACGCAAAAACTTACCCACAGCTTAGCCGCAGGACCCACCGACTTATCACCATGTTATCCACAGGGTGGAAAACTTGTGATTTAACGAGGGGAGTACCTGTTTACAGTATGTGATTAAACCGCGCACCGCTAGCTCAAAGCCGCAGTTTTTGTAACTTACAACTTTCCCCGGTGTGCCTGTGGATAACTCTCGCTAGGGCGAGCGCGCTCGCAAGCTATCCACAGGTGTGGGCAAACTCTCCTACCCGCCTGTGATTAAAGACCTACCCCTAGCGGGCTTGACCTTATATCGCAACCTCTTCTAGAGTTGTTTAGTCAAAGTGTGCTAGAACTATGCCTATATCTAAGGCCTGATATCCGCCCCTTACGCGGCGGAGCTAACACACGAGCAAGAAGCGTCAACCTGTTCGAAGAACTGTTGAAAGGTTGGCCCCCGTACCAACCATTTTTGGAGTAACCAAATGAGCAAGCGGACTTTCCAGCCGAATAACCGCCGCCGCGCCAAGAAGCACGGCTTCCGTCTTCGCATGCGCACCCGTGCAGGCCGCGCCATCCTCGCGAACCGTCGTTCAAAGGGCCGCGCAAGCCTCTCAGCATAAAGCTTCACATCTCCTCGCCTCGGCCTAGCCCCTTGTGCAGGCCAGCGTGATCACGCAGCCCGCCGAGAGACGACCGAAAAGACAAAGGAGACTACGTGCTGGCACAACAGCACCGGATGCGAGCTTCGGCTCAATTCTCAGCAACTACACGTTCCGGCGCCCGCTCAGGGCGTCGGAACTTAGTTCTATATACAGCCAAAACAGGCGAAGAACCAACCATCATCGGTTTCATCGTCTCCAAGGCCGTCGGTAACGCCGTTACCCGCAACAAAACCAAGCGACGCCTCCGCGACATCATCGCCCCCTTCGTCGCCGAAAACCCCACCGGCTACCGGGTGGTTGTGCGCGCCCTGCCGCCAGCAGCGTCCGCCCCCTACACCGACCTCGAAACAGACCTGACCAGCGCGCTGGCCACCACCCTCAAAAAACTCGGTGCCACCGCCCGAGAGGAGCTCTAACCCATGAGCACCTCCCACCAGCACCCCGCCGGGGCTCCCGCGGATGAAGACATCCTGCTCGATAACGCCCCCCACGAGTTCGTCGTCCCCACCACCATCGTTCAGGCAGCTATCACCCTGCCCCAGAACGTCCTCATCGCTTTCATCAAGGTCTACCGCGCCATCGTCTCGCCGCTCTACGGCAACGTCTGCCGGTACTACCCGAGCTGCTCAGCCTACGGGCTCGAAGCGCTCACCACCCACGGCGCCATACGCGGCCTCTCACTGACCGTCCGCCGCCTACTGCGCTGCCACCCCTGGGCCACCGGAGGCCTCGACCCGGTTCCACCCGGGCGGCGCACCTTCGCCCCCGGCACCGAACCCAAAATAATACTTCTAAACCACCCGCACCAGCACCTGAACCACTAACAGGTACTGGCTGCAGTCCACCACAACCGGCTCACACACCCGAGCCAGGGAGAGAACTATGTTCGACATCATTCTCTGGCCCTTCAAATGGATCGTCTCGGCGATTCTCTGGGCATTCCACGAACTCTTCACTGCCATCGGCATGGACCCCGCGTCCGGCGTCACCTGGGTACTGGCCATCATCGGCCTGACCCTGGTCATGCGAACCCTCACCATCCCGCTCTTCATGAAGCAGATCAAGGCCATGCGAGGCATGCAGGAACTGCAGCCCGAACTGGCCAAGCTTCAGGCTAAGTACAAGGGCAAGACCGACCAGCTCTCCCGCCAGGCCATGGCCCAGGAGCAGATGGAACTCTACCGCAAGACAGGCTCCAACCCGCTGGCCTCCTGCATGCCCATCCTGGTGCAGATGCCCATCTTCTTTGGCCTCTTCCAGGTGCTCAACGGCGTACCTACCGCAGCGGCTAACAACACCGGTATTCTGATGCTCTCCAACGATAAGGTCGAGCAGTTCAGCGATGCCTACATCTTCGGCGCCCCCCTCTTCTCCACCATGATGCGCCCCGGCAACGGCAACCACGCCGCCACCATCATCATCGCCGCCATCATGGTAGTGCTCATGAGCGCCACCCAGTTCTACATCACCAAGCAGCTCTCTGCGAAGAACATGTCGGACGCCGCCAAACAGTCCCCCCTGTACCGTCAGCAGCAGATCATGCTCTACGTGCTGCCCCTCGTCTTCGCTATCTCGGGTATTAACTTCCCCCTGGGCGTGCTCGTCTACTGGACCGTCTCTAACTTCTGGTCACTGGGCCAGCAGTACTGGGTCATCAAGAATAACCCCACCCCCGGTTCTCAGGCCGAGCGTGAGCTCAACGAGCGCCGTGCCGCCAAGGGCCTGCCCCCCGTCGGCAAGACCAAGGAACAGCACGAAGCTGAGCTCGAAGCCCAGCGAGCGCGTGCCAACCGCGGCCAGCGTCAGCAGCCTATGAGCAAGAAACGCCAAAAGCAGCAGAACAAGAAGAAATAGCGGCAGCTACAGGAGGAACCCATGACTGAAGCCTACGAAGAAACCGCCGCAGACAGCGTCCTTGAAGACGCCGCAGAGCAGGGCTTTGAGGACGAAGGCGACATCGCTGCCGACTACCTCGAAGAACTTCTCGACATCGCAGATATTGACGGTGACATCGACATTGAGGTACGCAACGGCCGCACCTACCTCTCGGTCGTGACCGAGGACGGCAACAACACCGAGCTCGCAGCCCTCGTGGGCGAGGACGGCGAAGTGCTGGACGCCCTGCAGGAGCTCGTTCGCCTCTCGGTACTGGCCGCCACCGGCCAGCGTACCCGCCTGATTCTGGACATCGCTGAGCACCGTGCCGGCCGCCAGAAGGCCCTCGTTGACATGGCGGAGAGCGCCATTGCTCGCGTCAAAGAAACCGGCGATGAGGTGCACCTGGAGCCCCTGGGCTCCTACGAGCGTAAGCTCGTGCACGACATCGTGGCAGCCCACGGCCTCTACTCAGAGTCAGAAGGCGCTGGCCCCGACCGTCACATCGTCATCATTCCGGCGGAGGGCTAAACCATGAGCGAAGCAACCACCGACCTTCCCGAGCTGGCTGGCCCTACCCTGGTAGCTGCTGACCAGATCTTCGGTGACCGCCTGCCCCTGGCAGAGCGCTACGTGGAGCACCTGGCTACCAGTGGCATTGAACGTGGCCTGATTGGCCCCCGCGAGGTTCCCCGCCTCTGGGAGCGCCACGTGCTCAACTGCGCCGTGGTTGAGGAGTTCATTGAGGACGGCGCCCGCGTCGCCGACGTGGGCTCAGGGGCGGGCCTTCCCGGCCTCTGCCTGGCCATCGCCCGCCCCGACCTCAAACTGACCCTCATCGAGCCCTTGGAACGCCGCGTCATCTGGCTAACCGAGGTTGTGGACGACCTCGGGCTGGATAACGTTGAGATCCTGCGCTCCCGCGCCGAGCAGGCTGTGGGGCAGGTCGAGGCTGACTACGTGACCGCCCGCGCCGTTTCTGCCCTGGTGGGCCTGCTGGACATCACCCTGCCGATTCTGCGCGGCACCGGCCAGCTACTGGCCCTCAAGGGGCGTAGCGCGGCTGACGAAATCACTAAGGCTAAGAAGAAGCTCAACAAGTACGGCGCTCGTGAGACCGAAATTCTGGTCGCTGGCGAGACCCTGCTCGAAGAGCCCACCACCGTGGTGCGAGTAAGCCTCTAGGCCTTAGACTAGGACGGCACAGCCCGGCTTCCCCGTAGAGGGAAGCCGGGCTTTTTATGTGGGACCTATCGGGGGTCTCTTCTGAAAATGAACTCGTAGTCTTGAGTGGAGCCGGCCGTGAAGTAGTAGTCACCAACGCGTGCAAAGCCGTAAGGCTGGTAGAGGCGCTGGACGCCGTAGTTTTCAGACCAGACCTCCAGCCGGGGGGGGGTGGGGCTGCGAATGGTGATCACGGTCAGTGATGATAGGGGTGCGCAAAGTGTTTCACGTGAAACATGGGTTTTTATCTGTAAAACAACTTAATGATGGTGTTTATCTTTTGATGTTTCGAGAGGTGGGAAAGAGCGGGTAACCTTAGATAAGCGAGACCACCATACCTACCGAGGGAGCATAGCCGGTGTCTACCATCTCCAATATCCCCGATTTTGGGCTGCCACCTGAACCCCAGGACACCCTAGTCAAACCTGACCGAGGTTCACATGTTTCACGTGAAACACGCGAAAAATTGGAGCGCACTGACGCCGTGGCCGCCCAGAATAGTCCCATCACCCAGCAGGCTCGCTCTGCCAAGCAGCAGTTTGAAGAGCTAGCCAGTGAAACCCTCAACCGCCCCCGAGAAACCCGCATCTTCACCATCTCTAACCAGAAGGGTGGGGTGGGTAAAACATCAACCGCAGTGAACCTTGCCGCGGCACTCGCCCTCAAGGGAATGAACGTGCTGGTCATAGATAACGACCCCCAGGGTAATGCCTCGACCGCGTTGGGTATAGAACACGGGGTCGAGGTTCCCTCTACCTACGATGTGCTGATCGACGACAAGCCCCTGGCAGATATTGTGCAGCCCTGCCCCGATATCGAGAACCTCTGGTGCGCTCCAGCTAATATCGATCTTGCGGGAGCCGAGATTGAGCTGGTTTCTATGGTGGCTCGAGAGACCCGTTTGAAGACCGCCGTCTCTGATTATGCTGCCGCTCGAGAAGCTGCCGGGCTGCCGCGTCTGGACTATATCTTTATCGACTGCCCTCCCTCCCTGGGGCTGCTCACCATCAATGCCTTCTGTGCCGCCCGGGAGGTGCTCATTCCCATTCAGTGTGAGTACTACGCCCTAGAGGGCCTAAGTCAACTGCTCAAAAATATTGGCATGATTCAAAAGCACCTCAACCCTGAGCTACACATCAGTACCATCCTGCTCACCATGTACGACGGCCGCACCAACCTCTCTTCTCAGGTGGCTGACGAAGTACGTGAACACTTCCCTGAACAGGTACTTGAAACCGCGATCCCCCGCTCTGTACGCATCTCTGAAGCTCCCAGCTACCAGCAAACCGTGATGAGCTATGACCCCGCATCACCCGGTGCCGTGGCCTATCTGAAGGCTGCTATGGAGATGGCAAAAAGAGTATAAACACCTTTTTTACGATGGTTTAGATGTATTTTATGAATAAACGGCGCCCTGTGTTTGAATAGGGCGCCGTTGGTCTATGCGGGGGAGCTGACTCCACTAGACTTGGGTGAGGAAAACTTTTGAGTACGGAGGTCAACGTGGCAGAGCAGAAACGCGGTCTAGGTCGTGGCTTGGGAGCTCTCATTCCAGAGAGTGCTAAGCCCCCGGTGGAGCAGAAAAGTACCGAGTCGGTAGAGAGCGAACAGCTAGATCTGGGTCTGGGTGTAGAGACTCCTGCCCCCGCCCAGAAGAGTGTTTCACGTGAAACATCAAAGAAGAAACGGGCAGACATGGGAGCTGCTTTGCGCACCGCAACCGGTTCCCGGCGTCCTGTTGATTTCTTCTTTGGCGATGAGACTGCCGCTGCAGGCGATGGTTTGGTGCCTGTGCCCGGTGCCGATTTTGCTACCCTCAACGTCACCGATATCCACCCTAACCGTAAGCAGCCCCGTACCGACTTTGACGAGCACGATATGCAGGAGCTGGTGCATTCCATCAGGGAAATCGGCGTACTGCAGCCGATTGTTGTGCGCCCCAGCCGGGAAGGTGGCACTGAAAAGTATGAGCTTATTATGGGTGAGCGTCGCTGGCGCGCTACCCAGCGCGCGGGCCTGACCACTATTCCGGCGATTATTCGTGAGACCCAGGACGAAGACCTGCTGCGGGACGCCCTGCTGGAGAACCTGCACCGGTCGCAGCTTAACCCCATTGAAGAAGCTGCCGCCTACCAGCAGCTTTTGGAAGAGTTTGGAACCACCCAGGAACAGTTGGCCCAGCGTATCGGTCGTTCTCGCCCGCAGATTTCAAATACTATCCGCCTGCTGAAGCTGCCTGCCCTGGTACAGCGCCGGGTTGCTGCCGGTACCATCTCTTCGGGTCATGCCCGTGCCCTGCTGGGGCTGAAAAAGGCCGCTGATATTGAGACTCTGGCCCAGAAAATCGTCAATGAGGGTCTATCTGTGCGTGCCGTTGAAGAGCTCGTAGCTGCAGGATCTTCGGCTGAGCCCGAGCGCACCAAGAAGAGCTCCAAGGTTCAGGATCACTCTGAACGACTGGACTATTTGGCAGATGCCCTCGCAGACAAGCTGGATACCAACGTCAAAATTAATCTGGGAGCCCGTAAGGGCAAGATGACCATTGAGTTCGCCTCGGTGGATGATCTCAACCGAATTCTTGACATTATTGATCCCAAGCTCAAGAAAAAATAGGGGAGCGGTCAATTTGGACTGGCTGGCCTGCCCGTGAGATTTGGAAGCGGCACCTGCTCGAAGCGCAGGTGCCGCTTCTTTATGTTTCACGTGAAACATGGGGTATAGGGGTGCCCCTAAGCGGAAATCTAGGTTTTTTGGGCTTGCGGAGAGGTGAAAAAGCGCTGTGCGGCCATCTGGGGGCCTTAAAGAGAGTTCACCTTACTCGGATACCGGTTAAGTCGCATTAGGCGCTGAGAGTGGCTTCTAGAGCTTCAGTTTTTTGCAGTAGGGACCAAAATTCTTCCGATTTCCTTGATGTGTGCGCATACAATCGGAACTAATCTGGTCCCTTCTCGTGGGGAGACTCTGATTTTTCTAACTCGCAGTAAATATTGAGGCTTATTCATAAGGGGTTCCACAGGCTCGCGCTCGTCGCCGACCCTCTCGCATGGTTCGCTAGCTGGCTCGCAAGCTCGCCAGATTCGCACCGAGATTTATTTTCCTCGCGCGCTCGGAATCTCGGTGCTCATCACCAGCGATTCACGCCCCGCCTAACGGCGGATTCCGTTCGCTCATGTGTGCTGCCACACCCGCTCACTTCATCCAAGCCAGCAGCTTCGCTGCGAGCCTGCTCCACCTACCCTAATGAATAAGCCTCATTGTGTGAGGTTTGGATGAGGAGCTGTTCTATACTGGGAATATCACAAGGAGGTGATGATGAATTTTTTCTATGAACTTATTTCCTGGTTTAGCGTTTTCATTATTTATGGTTTGATGTTTCTTGCCTTTGTCGTTATTGTGCGCCGTGTGGTTATTAAGGAAAAGCCTAAAGCTGGAAATTCTAAAAATAAATCTGCCGCTAGTAAAGGTGATATATTTTCCGGTGATAAGTCGACGTTGGGTGATGGTTTAGCCCAGCCTTTGGAATTATATGGTTCTTCTTTTGCTCCCGGACGGTCGGTCAGATTTGAAGCGCCCCAGAAAAGCGGCAGGGAGAGCTCGTCAATTCATGACCCTGGCAAAGACCCTCTAGAACCTTAAAATCACCTTACCAAGGTTGAAATTGTATAAATTTCGAGATTTTTCCGTTTCACGTGAAACGGCGCCCACCCTTAGGGTGCCCTCTGCTGGGTTTTGTCATGTGAGGTTTCTGGGAAACTATTTTTCATAACTTTCTTTGTATGTTTTTGGTGAAGGTGCTAACTATTCTCCTTGACTATTTATTTCATAGCCGGTTGATATTGATTGAATATATAGGGAGGCTTATTCAAAAGTCCCACCCGCAGCCAAAAACACCAACCCCCGCACCACCGCAAACACCCGCCCATACAACCCCAACGGCCGCCTAAACCCCGTATGAAGAATCCGCCAAGTCTTGATGTGAGCGAT
>DXCN01000073.1 GCA_019115985.1 Candidatus Rothia avicola
ATCGCTCACATCAAGACTTGGCGGATTCTTCATACGGGGTTTAGGCGGCCGTTGGGGTTGTATGGGCGGGTGTTTGCGGTGGTGCGGGGGTTGGTGTTTTTGGCTGCGGGTGGGACTTTTGAATAAGCCTCATTATCACCCCTAAAGTGGTTGGCGGCACTGATGATCTGTTGAAGAATATTGATTTGGTGAACCAGTATCAGGGGCAGAAGCTGGTTTTTATGATTGGTCCTTTGTCGTGGAATCCGGGGAATACACTCGCGGAGTATGTGATTATTCCGGAGAACACCCCGCAGTAGAATCAACGTATGAACACCCCGAATAGCATCCGTACCGCTACAGCCGAAGACGTCCCCGAAATCATTCAACTCATCAAAGACCTCGCGGCCTACGAAAAAGAGCCTGAAAGCACTGTAAAAAATAAGGTCAGCACGCTCACGCAACAACTCTTCTGCGAGCACCCAGCAATTTTTGCGTACGTGCTTGAATCCCATACCCCTGGCCGCCGCATTGACGGTTTTGCCCTATGGTTCCTCAACTATTCAACGTGGGAAGGTAGCCACGGAATCTATCTTGAAGACCTCTACGTTCGCCCCGAAGCTCGGGGTTCTGGGGGCGGTAAAGCTCTACTCAAAAAACTTGCTGACACGGCGCATGAGCGTGGCTATAAGCGCCTTGACTGGGTAGTTCTTGATTGGAATGAGCCAGCCCGAAGCTTCTATGAAAGTATTGGCGCAACCTACCAGTCCCAATGGTTGGGCTACCGTTTAGAAGGCTCAAGCCTCAGAGATTTCGCTACTTCCTAAACCCCTCTCTCCGGCTACTATCTAGTTCGGTTGCGCGGTAATAGGTCGGCGACTAGCCCATACCTGTAAGACCTTACCCGGGCAAGAACATGACGATTATGAACGGGGTGGGGGCACCCAACACGCGAAATATTCGGTCACAGAAAGTAACGTGACGGTCGGTTCTTGCCCATTGCCAGCGTGGTCTGTTTTACTGGTAGACAAATGATCATGAGACCCAGCGACAAGCTCTGGCTAGCTGGGCGGCAACCCTCTCCCGTAGCGGGGTGCCCCAGATGAAGATCAGGCAGTAATGCAAGTACGGCGCAACCAGGCGCCACCCTCTGATATAGGGCAGGGCGCCTTTTCCCTAGGTGCAAGGCCGTGTACGGGCGCAGGGGGTAGGACACGCTACCTGAGGAAAGGGCCACCCCAGCATGACCGAGAAAAAGCGCATCGTCGTCAACGCCTTTGATATGACCACCACCAGCCACCAGAGCTTCGGCCTATGGAGGCACCCGCGCTCACGAGCCGACGAGTACAACACCATCAAATACTGGACCGACCTCGCCAAGGTCTGCGAAAAGGGCCTCTTCGACGCGGTCTTCATCGCCGACGTTGTGGGCGTGTACGACGTCTACAAGGACTCCGTAGCCCCCGTCCTCAAGGACGGCGCCCAGGTCCCGGTGGGCGACCCCTTCCTCCAAATTTCAGCCATGGCCGCTGTCACCGAGCATCTGGGCTTTGGCGTAACCGCCGCCGTAACCTACAACCAGCCCTACACCCTGGCCCGCTCCTACTCCACCCTGGATCACCTGACCGGTGGCCGCGTGGGCTTCAACGTGGTGACCTCCTACCTGCAGTCTGCTGCTGAGAACCAGGGTCTGCCCGGCCAGATTGAGCACGATGAGCGGTACGAGATTGCCGAAGAGTTCCTCGACGTCTGCTACAAGCTGTGGGAAGGCTCCTGGGAGGACGGCTCTGTGCCCCGCGACCGCGAGAACGGCATCTTCGCTGACCCCTCTAAGGTGCACCCCATCCTGCACAAGGGCAAGTACTTCCAGGTGCCCGGCATCGCCCTGACCGAGCCTTCACCCCAGCGCACCCCCGTGATTTTCCAGGCCGGTGCGTCC
The DNA here is from genome assembly GCA_019115985.1 of Candidatus Rothia avicola. Classification (GTDB taxonomy): domain Bacteria; phylum Actinomycetota; class Actinomycetes; order Actinomycetales; family Micrococcaceae; genus Rothia; species Rothia avicola. The sequence goes on from DXCN01000073.1 coordinate 1,919, forward strand.
TCCCGCGGCCAGGCTTTCTCGGGGCAGCACGCCGAGGCTATCTTCATTACCGCCCTGCGTCCCCACCTGACCAAGGTGCTGACCGAGCGTATCCGTTCTGAGGCTGAGAAGGCCGGCCGCAAGCGCGATGACGTGAAGATTCTGGCTATGCTCTCCGTTGTTGTGGACGAGACCGACGAGAAGGCTCAGGCCAAGTACGCCGAGTACCTCAAGTACCAGAACGTTGAGGCCTCCCAGGGCATCATCGGTGGCTGGAGCGGCCTCGACCTGGACCAGTTCGATGAGGACGAGGCCCTCAAGTACGTTGAGACCGAGTCGATCCAGTCCTTCCTGACCCCCTTCACCCTGCAGGATAAGGAGAAGGAATGGACCCGCAAGGACATCGCCGAGCACTGCGCCACTGGTGGCATGGGCGCGGTTCTGGTGGGTTCCCCCCAGACCGTTGCCGATGAGCTGGAGAAGTGGATTGACGAGGGTGGCCTGGACGGCATCAACCTGGCCTACCACGTTTCCCCCGGCTCTTTCGAGGACTTTGTTGAGTTCGTGGTCCCCGAGTTGCAGAAGCGTGGCCGCTACCGCACTGCTTATGAGGGCTCCACCCTGCGCGAGAGCCTCTTCGGTGAGGGCAACAAGTACGTGGATGAGCGCCACCCGGCTACCAAGTATCGCGGCGCCTACGCGGGTAAGCCCTCCGCCGCCGATACCCCGGCCCGTGACTTCCTCAAGCTAGCGCTTGAGAATGCCGAGAAGGCTGAGGCCGCAGGCCACTAGTTGTTTTGAGACAAGGACGCCGCCTCGCACTTTCCTGCCACCGGGCAGGGGAGTGCGGGGCGGCGTCCTTGTGCCTGCGGGGAAGGTGTGCCACCATATCACTAACGGTATGCACACTTATTATCTGAGGTAGATGACTGATATGTACTGGGTTTAGTTCCAAACCCTAAAATTGGAAACACTCACCGCGGTGGTTAAGACAGCCTCTGACCGTTGGGCAGGGCAAGCGCCACGACGGCGAAGCGGTTGCAGGATCCTAGAGTAGGGCACTCCACAGGCGGCAGAGGTTCTCGGCAACCTTCTGGTGGTTGGGGCGGTTGACCCACTCGTCGTAGCGCAGGCGCTTGCAGCGGGAGATGTAGTCCCGGGCTACACCATCGAGTTCCTGCACCATAGCCTTGCCCACGATAAAAGTGGAGACCTCAAAGTTGAGAGCGAAGGAGCGGGGGTCCATGTTGGAGGAGCCGATGAAGGTGATTTCGTCGTCCACAATCATGAATTTGGAGTGCAGCACGGTGGGGCCGGGGTACTGCTGAATCGTCACACCCGAGCGCAGTAGCTGCTCGTAGTAGGAGCGCTGCCCCATAATTGGCAGGAACTGGTCGCCCTTCTCGCAGACAATCAGGGTCACGTCGATACCCGAGAGTGCCATGTTGGTTAGGGCCTGCAGCAGGGTTTCTTCGGGCACGAAGTAGGGGGAGCAGATGATGATGCGCTCTTCTGCGTTGTAAATCAGGTGGTTGATCAGGCGCAGGTTGTTTTCTGTTTCGAAACCGGGGCCAGAAGGCACGATTTGGGCGAGCGGACGCTGGCCCTCCTGCCCTGCTTCTTCGTTGGCTTCGATGTCGGCGTCGATTTCATCGAGCAGGAGTTCCTTGGTTTCGGCGTACCAGTCGGAGACGAAAACTGCGTTGAGTTCGTGCACGACGGGGCCGGTGCAGAAGAAGGAGAGGTCCTTCCACTCTAGGCCCTTTTTGATGTTGCCCTTGAGGTTGTAGGTGCTGTTGATGGCATTTTGTGAGCCTGAGAAAGCCAGCTCGCCGTCGATGACTACAATCTTGCGGTGGTTGCGCAGGTCGGGCCGCTGCCACTGGCCCTTCCAGGGCTTGAGGGGGAGCATGAGTCGCCAGGGTACCCCTGCATGGTTGAGCTTGCGCTGGAGTTCTTTCCAGCGGGGGTACTTGCGGGAGCCGATATGGTCGATGAGCACACGGACCGCTACACCGCGCTGGTGGGCCCGCACCAGGGAGTCCCAGAGGGGCTCGGTGGTGCTGTCGAGGGCGGTGATGTAGAACTCGAAGTGAACGTACTTCTTAGCCTGGTCGATTTTCTCGGCGATTTCCTGCAGGGCCGCATTGTTGTCGTGGCGCAGCTCGAAGTCGTTGCCGCCAATCAGGGGCAGGGCGCCGAGCTTGTAGTTGAGGTTAGCTGCCACCCGCGCAGGCTCAGAGAGCTCCGGGGTGCCGAGCACGGCGTCGTCCCCTTCGATGGAGTCCTTAATAATCTGATTCATGCTGCGCTGGCGGCTGCGGCGGTGCCGGGGCACCAGGTTGGAACCAAAAATCAAGAAAGCAAACAGGCCCACGAAGGGAATAAAGAAAATCGCCATCAGCCAGCCCAGCGCAACCACGGGTTTGCGGTTGTAGGGCAGCCAGAAAATGACGGTAATGCGGATGAAGATATCGATAACGACCAGGGTTATCGAGAGCCAGTCCGGCAGGTTAGAGATGTTAAGAAAAGGAAGGCTGAAGTTCACATTTTTCAGTCTAGCGGGGTCTTGCCCTGGGGGAACCGGTCTTCTCACATAAACAGATGATTTAGGGGGTGACCTTCTTCTACCCTGTAGGGGAACTTCCACTAGGCCCCGCGATCTGCACCTCTGCAATAGACTGGTGGTGTGAAGAAAACCGAGAAGTCCGTGCGTCAGCAGCGCCGCGAGCGAACCCACACCGCGATTCACGAGGCCGCGCTCAAGCTTGTGCTTGAGAAGGGCCTCAAAGCCACCACTACCGACGAAATTGCTGAAGCCGCCGGGGTCAGCCCCCGCACCCTCTTCAACTATTTCGCCAGTAAAGAGGACGCCGTGCTGGGTCTGCGGGCCCCCGTCATCACCGATGACATCCTGCAGCGCGATGCTGCCCGCCAGGACCTCTACATCTTTGAGCGTGTCGCCCACCTGATGCTCGACATCATGGTCGCATCGGTCGACAGCCCCACCTACCCGCAGGTGCGCCCCCTGGTGCGGGAGTACCCGGAGCTGCGCTACCGCCTGAAAACCCACCATATCGAGTGCGAAAGGACCCTGGCTGATTTGCTGCGTACCGTCAACTGGGTGGAGTTCAGCACGAGCGGACGCCGCGGCCCCTGGCCCTACCTGCCCGAAGGTGAAGCTGTGGAAGAGACTTCAGAACCCCGCCTGCGTGCAGCCCTCTGTATCACCTCGGCCCTGCTCCGCTACCTGGACTACACCCGCGGTGTGCCCGAGGGCACTGAGCGCGATGAGGTAATCCGCGAGGCTGTGCAGACCTTCCGCCACCTACTGCGCGAGGACTAGCCGCGGCCCGTCCGTCATGCTGCGTCACGGGTAGAGGCGGCAGGGCCCTGCGGGGGTAAAGTGGCTAGTGGGTGCCCCCGCGCCTGACATTTGGAACAAATTGGAACAAAGGAGTACACCATGAAGATTCTTCTGCCCACATCAATCACCCTTGACCAGAGCGCCCTGGGCGCTGAAGCCGGCGACGAGCTGGTCAGCTACGACCCCACCGTCAATATCGCCCCCGAACACCACGACGCCGACGTACTGGTGGCATGGGGCAACACTAATGACCAGCTCAAAGACGCCGCCGCCCACCTTCAGCAGGTAGAGCTGGTTCAAGCCCTGCTGGCAGGCCCCGACCAAGCCCGCGCCGCGGGCTTCCGCCCCGAGGCCGTTATCGCCTCCGGTAGCGGCCTGCACTCAAAGACCGTTGCCGAACACACCCTGGCCCTGGCCCTGAACTTTATACGCTTCCTGCCCACCCTGGCCGAGCACCAGGCACAGAAGAACTGGGCCACCGAACTAGGCGGCCCCCAGGAACTCCACCCCGCTGACCAGGTCACCACCCTGCTCGGGGCCAAGGTCACCATCTGGGGCTTTGGCTCTATCGGCCAGGCCACCGCCCGCCTCTTCGACGCCTTCGGCGCCGACGTCACCGGTATCGCCCGCTCAGCAGGGGAGCGAGCGGGCTTCCCCGTGGTCGCCACCGACGACATCGACTCAGTTCTAGAAACCACCGACATCCTGGTCATGATCCTGCCCAACTCCGAGGAAACCAAGAACTCCCTCGACGCCGCCCGTCTGGCTAAGCTGCCCCAGCGCGCCTACGTCATCAACGTGGGCCGAGGCCCCACCGTCAACGAAGCAGACCTGATTGAAGCCCTCAACTCAGGCAGCATCGCCGGCGCCGCCGTCGACGTCGTAGTTGAAGAGCCCCTGCCCGCCAGCGACCCCCTGTGGGACGCCAAGAACATTATCATCACCCCCCATTCAGCGGGCGGCCGTCCTGTCGAGCCCGAAGCCCTCATCAAGCAGAACCTACAGGCCCTGCGCGACGCCCGCGCGGGCAAGGACGCCGGCTGGCGCAACAAGATGAACTAGCTAGTACCCGGGTACACAAAAGGAGCTCCACCAGGATCTGGTGGAGCTCCTTTTAGTTGCCCTTAGCTGACGATGTGGCCGGTTTCGTCCAGCAGCTTGGCGCGCAGTTCGCGGCGCTCAGCCTGGGCGTCCGGGTCGGGCAGCGGAACAGCGGCCAGCAGGCGCTGAGTGTAGACCTCGCGGGGGTGGCGCAGAATCTGCTCGCGCGGCCCCTGCTCTACGATTTCGCCGCGGCGCATCACCGCGATACGGTCGGCCAGGGCGTCGATGACTGCCAGGTCGTGGGTAACGAAAAGGCAGGCGAAGCCCATTTCTTCCTGGAGCTCACGGAAGAGCTCAAGCACGCGGGCCTGCACCGATACGTCGAGTGCCGAGGTGGGCTCGTCCGCAATGAGCAGCTTGGGTTTGAGGGAGAGGGCGCGGGCGATGCCGACGCGCTGTTTCTGACCACCGGAAAGCTCGTGCGGGTAGCGGTTGCGGTAGGAGCGGGGGAGCTCTACTCGGTCGAGGAGCTCCTCGATGCGCTTCTGCAATTCCGCGCCCTTGGCGACGCCGGCCAGCATCATGGGTTCACCGATGGATTCACCGATGGGCAGGCGGGGGTTGAGGGAGGACGAGGGGTCCTGGAAAACCATACCCACGTGCTTGCGTACCTCGGCCAGGTCCTTGCGGCTGGGCTTGCGCATGTCGATGCCGCAGACGTTCAGCTCACCTTCGGCAACCTGCAGGAAGCCGACGGTTGCGCGGCCGATGGTGGACTTACCGGAGCCCGATTCACCTACGAGACCCAGTACCTCACCGGCACGGATTTCGAGGTTGGCTCCGGTGACGGCACGGAAGGGGCCAACCCGCCCCTGCTTGGGGTACTCGAGGGCGACGTCCTTAAGGGAGAGGATGACGTCGCCGGTGCGCTGGGGGGCTACCTGCTCTAGCAGGGCGGTGGCCGGACGCTGGTTTTCGGCGGCGTCGTCAATGGCGGCGTTCACGTCGATTTCGTCGCCACCCAGGTGGAGCACGGCACCGAGTAGGGCCTGGGTGTACTCGTGCTGGGGGTTGTTGAAGACCTCGTGAATCTCACCGGTCTCAACGATCTGGCCGCGGCGCATGACGGCAACGCGGTCGGCTAGGTCGGCGACCACACCCATGTCGTGGGTAATCAGGATGATGGCTGAGTTGAGCTTCTTCTGCAGGTTGCGCATGAGCTCAAGAATTTCGGCCTGCACGGTCACATCGAGTGCCGTGGTGGGCTCATCTGCAATGAGCAGCTTGGGGTTGGTGGAGAGCGACTGGGCGATCATGGCGCGCTGGCGCTGGCCACCAGACATCTGGTGGGGGTAGGAGTTGAAGGCCTTGATGGGGTCGGGCATTTCGACCATCTCGAGCATCTTGATGGCTTCTTCTTTAGCCTCTGCCGGTGAGACGTTCTTGTGCAGGCGCAGAGTTTCAACGATCTGGTCGCCCACGGTCATGACCGGGTTCATGGCGGTCATGGGTTCCTGGAAGATCACGGCGACTTCTTCACCGCGCACGCTGAGCAGCTCGGTGTTGGTCAGGCCGATGAGTTCGCGGCCGTTGAGCTTGACGGAGCCGGTGACGCGGGCGTTCTTGGGCAGTAGCCCGATCATACCCATGGACGAAACGGACTTACCTGAGCCGGATTCACCCACGATGGCGAGGACCTCACCGGCATGCACCTCATAGTTGAGGTTCATGGCGGCGGGAACCCAGGTACGTTCGACGCCGAAGTCAACGCTGAGGTCGCGGACTTCGAGGACCGGCTGGGCACCGGTTGGCTGAGTGGTTGGTGTATTCACTGGTTTTCCCAACTCTTGGTTGTTTCTGGAGAAGATTGGTGTGGTGGAGCTGTCTCATCTGAGAGAATCGAGAGACTATGAAGTCTCAGTATTTGCAGAACCCTCCGGTTACCTTTCGCGTGAAGACCGCCCCTTTTTACACCTGGTGCGCTGTGCTGCTTGCAGCGAGCGTGCTGGTGGCCTTAGCTGTCAGCGGTGGCCTTTCGGCCCTACTGACCGGTGGCTGGGGCGTGCTGTGGATGGCCTATACCGTCTGGTACGTGCTGGGCCGATCCCGCCTGGTTGCTGGTGCCGACGACGTCACCATCTATAACCCCTTTGTAACCCATCGGGTCAATTACGCTGCCCTGATTGATATTTCAACCAAGTACCATCTGACCCTGGTGACTCCCACCAAGCGTTTTCAGGCTTTTGGTTTGCCGTCAAGCGGGATGGTGGCGTCCCTTTCTGCCCATCGTCAGGATCTTGAGCGTTTGCCCGCTATCACCTACGGTGCAGGGCGGTCAGTGCGCGCTTCGGATCTTCCGAATTCGGCGGCTGGGGCAGTTGCCCTGGTGCTGCGCGGCTACTGGCAGGAGCTGGTGGAGGACGAGGTCCTGGGGGCGGTTGAGCCCCTTCAGCAGTCGCGGGTGGACGCCCGTGGACTGGTGGTCTTCGTCCTTTTGCTTCTGGCCGCTGGGGCTGGCTTAGTCTTCTAAGCTTTCGGTGGGCCGGGAGGTTCTGCCTTCTCTATTCGGTTATCAACGAGGCGGTGAGTGCTGGTGCGCTCACCGCCTCGTGCGATGAGAGCTACTTGTTCTGGGGCGAGCCTGCCGGGCCGTCCAGGTCCTGGTCAAGGGAGTCTGAGGTTCGGCTGCTGGCGGGGGTCTCTACCTCGGAGGCAAGGGAGGTGTGTACCGTGGCGGTGCCTGCTGCGGCAGTAGCTGCTGCGGGGGTGGTTGCTGAGCCGTCGATACCCACGCCGTTTTCGGCTGAGTGGGCGGTACGCTTGGTTGCCTTCTTGGGGTTGAACTTCTTCTGGCGGGGGTCAAAGGCGTCACGCAGGCCGTCGCCAACGAAGTTGACGGCTAGTGAAATTACCAGAATGAAGAGGCCGGGGAACCAGAAGAGCCAGGGGCGGGTAGAGAAGGCTGACTGGTTAGCTGAAATCAGTGAACCCAGTGACCAGTCGGGGGCCTTGATACCGAAGCCCAGGTAGGAGAGCGCGGTTTCGGTCAGAATTGCGGAGCTCATCATCAGTGACACGTTCACGGTGACCACGCCGATGGCGTTGGGCAGGATGTGCTTGAAGATGATGCGCAGGTCCGAGGCGCCTGCCAGGCGGGCGGCGTCCACGAACTCGCGTTCGCGCAGGGAGAGGAACTCTGCACGGACCAGACGAGCCAGGGAGGACCAGAAGAGCAGACCCACGACCACACCGAACATGATGGTGTTCCAGATACCGTGGAAGTAGTTACCGGCCAGCTTACCGAGCACGGCGGTCAGCAGCATCAGGGGGATGATGATGACCATGTCGGTAAAGCGCATGATGACGGCTTCAATCCAGCCGCGGTAGTAGCCTGCCAGGCCACCGAAGAGCACACCGAGGAAGCCGGCGATGCTGGTAATCAGGATAACCACCAGGAAGGTGTTCTGCACACCGCGCATGGTCATGGCAAAGAGGTCGCGACCGGTGGCGTCCTGGCCGAACCAGTGCTGGGCGTTGGGGGCTGCACCGTTCACGATGGGGTTCATCTCGGTGTAGTTGTACTTCCACCAGCCCGGGATGGGGCCCACGCCGATGGAGGTGAGGGCTAGCAGGAGCACAGCGACCAGGATGGCTAGTGAGATGACCGCGCCGGTGTTCTGGCGGAAGCGCTTGCGCACAATCTGGCCCTGGGTCTTACCCACGGACTCCTGGGCGCGGATGTCGACGTTGGTTTCGACGGAGCGCAGGGCGGTGGTTTCGGTAGTGGGCTCCTTGGCGGGCCCTGAGCTGAGGTTCTTGTCGTTGGTGCTCATTATGCTTTCACCCTCACGCGCGGGTCGAGGGCTGAGTAGAGAAGGTCAGCCACAAGGTTGAAGACGAGCGCCAGGATGCCGGTCAGCAGGAAGACGCCCATGACGGGGTTGGGGTCGGTGTGAGCCAGCGAGTCGAGGAAGAGGGTACCCATGCCCTTGAAGGCGAAGATACGCTCGGTGATCGCTGCGCCGCCAATGATGCCACCGATGTCCATGGCGATGATGGTGGCCAGGGGGATCAGGGCGTTGCGGAAGGCGTGCTTCATGACGACGGAACGTTCAGAGACACCCTTGGCGCGGGCGGTGCGAATGTAGTCCTGGTTCATGATTTCGAGCATGGACGCACGTGAGTAGCGTGAGTAGGAGGCCAACGAAATCAGGGTCAGGGCGATGGTGGGGAGCAGGATGTGGGTGAGGGTATCTGTATTCAGAATCCAGAAGTCACCCTGCAGGTTGGGGGTAGAAGCGTTAGCGGTGGGGATAGGACGGCCCTTGATACGGCTGTTGCTGATGTAGGCGGGCCAGGCCTGCATAAAGCGGTCGGCGATAATCAGCAGGGCCATGACTAGGCCGGTGAGCATACCGACGCGGGCACCCTGGCCCTTGTCGTAGCCGCCCCAGAGCAGGCCAACAACCCAGCCCAGAGCCATGAAGGCTAGGGCAATCAGAATGACCATGAGCATGGTGGCCAGATCGAGCAGGTCCTGCAGGGGGAAGTAGGCTGCCAGGCCCACAAGGACCATGGTCAGACCTGCACCCAGGGCCCGGCGGTTACGCAGGCCGGAGACCAGGATGGTGAAAATGATGGCGGCGCCCAGGCCCAGGGGCAGCATGAAGGGGATGCCCAGGAAGGGGGTGAGGAACCACTTGGTGGTGGAAACGAAGACGATAGCGCCCGCGGTGATGACGAAGCCCAGCAGACCCATCAGGTAGCGGGTCTTCTGCTTGCCGAAGGAGGCGGAGTACCAGAAGAGGCCTGCCAGCACCGATATGAGCAGGGTCGTGGGTATGGTGACCACCGGGTTGCGGAGGAAGTCGTTGAAGCCGATGGCGACGAATTCCTTGAGTAGAACCGCGATCCAGAAGGAGGGCAGGGAGAAGAAGAGGAAGCTGGCGAAGGTAACGGTGTAGTCCAGGCCTGAGTACTGGCGCAGGGCTGAGATGATACCCAGGCTGACACCAATCAGGATGGAAAGGACGGTGGCTGCTACGACCAGGGTGAGGGTCTGGTAGACAGCGTTGGAGAGAAGCTGGGTAACGGGGGTGCCTGCCAGGTTCTGGCCAAAGTCGCACTTACCTGCGAAGCAACCGAGCACACCGCCGAGCCACGTGAAGTAGCGCAGGGGGGCGGGGACATCGAGATCGAGGGCATCGATGCGCTGGGCAATCAGTGCTTCTTTGTTGGGGGAAATCGAGGTACGTAGTTCTTCGAGGGGATCACCCGCGATAGCTACGAGGTTGTAGATGAGGAACGATGCACCGAAGAGAATGAACACTGCGGTGATCAGGCGCCTCACGGAGTACATGAGCATGATGAATCCTGATGGGTAGGGGAGTACACCCTGGGAGTAGGAGGGTGCTCTCAAAACAGCCAGAGGCGCGGACGCTCGTGAGCGTCCGCGCCGTAGGGCAGTTACAGATTGTTAGTTGCCATCTGTAGCGTGACTAGAGCGTAACTGTACTTACTTTGCGATGTCCCACTCTTCGATGTTCCAGGTCAGGGGATACTGACCGGGCTTGGGCTCTACACCGGTGATGGTGTCTGAAACCGAGGTAACAGCGATGGACTGGAAGAGGGGCAGACCGTAGCCGTCCTTGAACAGTTCGCCGTCTGCCTGCATCTTCAGTTCTTCGATGCGGGCGGTGTCGGTGATGGTCATGATTTCATCGGCTGCTGCGTCAACGGTTGCGTTGGAGTAGCCGGTGAAGTTGGAGGATGAACCGGTCTTGAAAATCTGCCCCAGGGCCTCGTTACCAACGCCGGAGGATACCCAACCGAAGATAGAAGCCTCATAGTCGCCGGTGGGTAGCAGGGAGGACCACTGCTCGCTGCCGGCATCAACAACCACGAAGCCTGCCTTCTCAGCGGATTCCTTGATCATCTGGAAGGAGTTGATGCGGTTGGAGTTCTTGTTGTTGTAGAGGATGCGGATGGTGGGGGTCTGGCCGCCCAGCAGTTCCTTAGCCTTGGCGATGTTGGCGTCCATGTCGTCTGAGGGGTACTCAGAGGAGTTGTTGGACTCAACGGTCTTGGCGTAGTTCTCAGTGTCGGAGGCTACGTAGAGCTGAGAGTTCAGAACCTCAGCGTTGGCGTCCATGGGCTTGATCAGCTTGTTGACGATGTCCTGGCGGGGAACGGTCAGTAGGAAGGCCTTGCGGACGTTCTCGTCAGCGAAGGGTGAGCCTTCCTTGACGTTCAGGTCGAGGTGGTCGTAAGACTGGTCGGGCTGGGTTTCGGTGACAACGCCGCTCAGAGCTTCAAGCTGGGAGACGGTGTCGATAGAGGCCTGGGGAGCAACAGCGTTGACTTCGCCGTTCTGCAGAGCCTGAATCTGGGTTGCAACATCGCCCTGGATCTTAAGCACAACCTCACCGATAGCGGGCTTCTTGTCGCCCTGATAGTTGGGGTTGGCGGTCAGGGTAACTGACTGGTTCTCTTCAACGGCGGTGACCAGGTAGGGGCCGTTGCCCACGGTCAGAGCTTCGTTGGAGGGGAAGGTAGTGGTGTTGTAGCCGGTGTTCCAAGCGTCTGCAATCTTGCGCAGGTTCTCGTTCTCTTCACCGGGGGTTGCGGTCTCGATGGTCTCGATGAGCTCGTCTTCGGTCATGCCAGCCAGCTCAGCAACAACGTGGGCGGGCTTGTCGATGTCGTAAGCGATTTCCCAGTCAGCGAAAGCCTTGGGGTAGGTGAAGGAGATGGAGCGGCCGTCTTCGCTCACAACGGGGACCTCTGCACCGCCGAGGCCAGCGGTCTCACCTGCGAAGTCGAAGTAGGTGAGTTCACCGTCTTCGCTATCGAAGTGGCCGGACTGGGTAGCCCAGGCCAGGAGCAGGTCGCCCTTGTCGATGTCGTTGCCATCTGACCACTTCTGGTCGTCGTTGACCTTGTAGTCAACCTTGATGCCTTCGCCCTCTTCAGTCATGGAGTAGGTGCCGAACCACTCGTTGTGGCGGATGTCGAAGGTGTTGGTGACGGTGTAGAAGCCACGGTTGGTCATCTGAGCGATGATGCCGTTGGTATCTGAGTTGCCTTCAGCGGTGCCTACGTTCAGTGAGGAGAAAACGTTGGTGATAGCAATTGAAACTGACTTGTCTGATGCAGCAGCGTCAGAGCCTGAACCTGAGTTGTTGGAGGCGCCGGTGTCGGAGCTGGCGCAGGCTGAGAGAGCCAGGGCAGCTACAGCTGAGAGGCTGAGAGCTGAGGAAATGCGGGTCTTACGCATTGGTGTCTCCTTGCTGAAAAGGGGAAATGTATGTTGTGATCCGCGATCTTCACCCTGTGCTTGAAGCCGGGGCAAACCCCGCCTCCAACCCTCGGGTGTGGTGAATCACACGATGTGTAATGTATATATTAGGTCACTTTGGGGGAACTGTGCCGCAAAAACCCCTTTTTGTCTGTAAAATTCTTCAAAAAAATGTAAAAAGTACGTTACAGCGTCTTTTAAGGGCGCGAATTTGGCGTAGCGTAACGTCTTTTGCTAGCGCCGAACGGGGCGCACCATATGCACGTGCTCGATGCCCGCTTCCAGGTAGGGCTCTCCCACAATTTCAAAGCCTGCCGCCCCGTAGTAGCCATCTGCCAGGTAGGCCTGGGCACTGATAGAAATACGTTTGGCGTCAGTATTCTCTTCAATCCAGGCCAGGGCTTCGCTCAGCAGGCGGCGGCCCAGGCCGGTGCCGCGGGCGTCCGGATGTACTGCTACCCGCCCCAGCGTCCAGGCACCGGGATCAGCCGGGTGGGACTCGTCAGAGAAGGTAGCCAAGTCGAAAAGCCGCAGATAGGCCAGCACTTCACCGTGCTCATTGGCGTGGAAGAGGTGCAGGGCCTGCCGGTCTGCCCGATCAATCTCGTTCTCTTCGGTAATCTTCTGGCCCACCACAAAGACCATCCCGCGCAGCAGGTAAATCTCGTTGAGTTCATCAAGAGTCAGGTCATAAAAGGATTTCAGGGTGAACATACAGTCATTCTAAACCCCTTTGAACTGCGCTTATTACCCGCCGTTAACTATGAGGATTTGTTCAGAGGCATAGGTGGGGCAAGCTTGCAATGAAGCCTTGCCAAGAGGGCGATAAAAAGCCGCCCCGTACCGTCCGGAGGGACGGTACGGGGCGGCACACCGGGGCTGCGGCAGGATTACTTGGTGGTAACCTTAAGCAGCTCAGAGCCAGGCTGGACGGTGCCGGTGGCGCCCTCAACCTCAGCGAAGCGGTTGGTGTTGGTGACCAGAATGGGGGTCACCAGTGAGTAACCGGCGTTCTGGATAACCTGGGGGTCGAAGGTCAGCAGGATGTCGCCGGGATTGACGCGCTGGCCCTTTTCAACCTTCACGTCGAATCCTTCACCGTTGAGGTTGACGGTGTCGATACCTACGTGAATGAGCAGTTCTATACCGTTGTCGAGCTTCAGGCCTACGGCGTGGCCGGAGGGCATGGTGACGGAGACCTTACCAGCGGCGGGGGCTACCACGGTGTTGCCGGTGGGGACGATGGCCGCACCCTTGCCGAGCTTTTCGGCGGCAAAGATGGGGTCGGGGGTCTCAGACAGGGGAACCGCCTGGCCTTCTAGGGGGGATGCCATGGTCAGGACGGTACCTGCTGCGGGTGCTGCTGCCTCTTCAGCGGCCCAGGGGGTAGCTGAGGTGGTGGCGGTGTCTGCTTCGTTGCGAACCTCGGTGGCTGCGGGGGTAGCTGCCTCGGCGGCGGATTCGCCGATGCCGGTTTCTGCAACGGCTGCGGCCTTGGCGGCGGCTTCAGCCTTCTGGTCCTTGGACTCGTAGCCGAAAATCAGTACACCTGCCATAGCGCCGAAGAAGGCGATGGCCAGACCAATCATGTAGAGGTACCAGGGCTGCATTGCGGGGATAGAAATCAGCGAGGTGAAGGCGAAGGCGTAGGACTTAACACCCAGGGCTGAGATGGTGGCACCACCGATGATGGCGGGGACCAGAATCAGGGGGAAGACGCGCTTGTAGCGCAGGACAACACCGTAGAGGGAGGGCTCGGAGATACCACCGAGCAGACCCGAGGCGGCCGCACCGACAGCGGTCTGGCGCAGCTCCTTGTTGCGTCGAGCCACGAGAGCAACACCGGTGACAACGCCGAAGACGGCGAAGTTGTAGGCGCCCATGGGGGACTGGATGAAGTCCACACCGTCGGTCTGCAGGTTGTTGATCATGACGGCGTTCAGGGGCCAGTGCAGACCCAGGGGAACCATGAAGAGGTAGAGACCGGCGATGAGGCCACCAACCAGCCAGGGGGCAATTTCGTTGACGCCGCCGATGAAGTCAGAGATAGCCAGAGCGAACTTGATGCCGATGGGGCCGATGAGGAAGGCGGTCAGGGGTACCAGAATCATGACGGAGAGCATGGGCACGAAGACCATGTGCAGCATGGTGGGGATGACCTTCTT
>DXCN01000074.1 GCA_019115985.1 Candidatus Rothia avicola
CCTTGACATAAATTATGCCGAATCTTTGAATTTAATGCTCTGATTAGGGAAACTGCTGTCAACGAGGAAAACTTCCTGACTCAAAGAGGTGTCATGATAGCTCAAGAAAATCTTGCTCCCCGTTTTAGAAAACCGGGGTTCCGCGATCCTAAGCTGCTGGCGGGCGTCCTAATTATTCTTCTCTCGGTGCTGGGCGTTGTCGGCCTTGTCCGAGCTACTAATCAGACTCAGCCCTACTATGTTGCCAGTAAAGATATCGGTATCGGCGAAAAAATTACCACCGATAACGTGACAACTGCCCAGGTCAAGCTAGGTGAATCAGCAGGTCTCTACCTTTCTGCGGAGCAAGTAATCGCTGACGAATCGGTAGCTACCCGTCCGCTAGCGGCAGGGGAGCTTCTCTCACCCCGCTCGCTATCAACCGAGGTAAGCGATGGGCGCAGGCTCGTTACCCTGCTACTAGATCAGTACGCGGTAGCTGAATATGTTCCTGGCAACCGGGTAGATATTTGGGTTGCCTACAAAACAGAGGGAGCCAACTCCTACGGTGATCCCGTGGTCATCGCAGAATCAGCCGAGGTGCATTCTGTAACGGCCCAAGAATCTGTGCTTGGAGGGACCGGCCGTTCGGCTGTTGAGCTGTGGGTAAACCAGGACGTCCTGCCTACAGTCCTCGGCGCCACCAGCAAGGGAGCGGTCATCAGCCTGGTTCCGTCAGCTTACGTAACAGGAGGGAACTAATGCAGGTTCCTATCGTTGTTGTTGGCGATGAGGGCGGACGTTTCGTCTCAGCCATTGAATCTCAACGTGGCCAGGTGAGCGTGGTCAGGCATGTGCAGGATATCGGTGAAATGCTGGGACTTGCCCAAAGCGGCCTTGCCCGAGCTGTGCTGATCGTGACCGGGGGAGAAGAGCTCACTCTTTCCATGGTCAAATCCCTACACCACCTTGAGGTGGCAGTGTGTCTTGTCAACGACCAGGGAACCCCGCCACCTATAGAAGGCATCCACCCGGTTGATTCTCTAGCCGATACCGCCGAGATCGTTCGCGAGATCGAAAAGGCCGTTGATACCCTGCTGAATTCAGAGCAGACCGGTGAGCAGGCCAACCAGGCTCAGCACGAGGAGCCTGCCCTCTCTGCCCCGGCTCAAAGTCACCTCAAAAGGGGTGATGAAAAGCAGGACGCTCCTGCCCCCTCACCTGCGGAAGGGAAAGTGGTAGCGGTGTGGGGCCCCTACGGTTCACCAGGACGTACCACCCTGGCCATCAACCTGGCAGCAGCCTATACAGAAATAGGGTACTCGGTCTGCTTGGTGGACGCAGATACCTACGGGGCGTCCGTGGGAGCTGCTCTCGGCCTTACTGATGACTACTCAAGTCTCGCCCAACTCTGCCACCACGCAGACCGTGGAGGCATAACCCAGCAACAGCTCAAAGAACTTACCCACACCGTCTCGCACCGCTCCCACTACTTTGACATCATCACCGGCATCAACCGGCCAGATCGCTGGGTAGAGGTGCGCTCAAACGCTCTCGACCTTGTACTCAATACACTGGTTTCAACATACGACCTGGTGGTTATTGATACTTCTTTCTGCCTTGAAGAAGACCCAGCCCTGAGCTTTGACGGTTTGACTCCCCAACGAAACGACGCAACCTTGACCAGTCTGGGGCGGGCTGACCACCTGATAGCTCTTGGCCTAGCAGATCTTGTGGGCGTACCGCGTCTTATCAAAGCCTACGACACCCTTGGCCAGGTGCTTGGGCCAGCCCTTGATGAAAGAATCAGCATTGTCTTCAACCGCGTCCGTTCCGAGGCCCTAGGCCCATCTGCCCAGGCCGCCCTCGAACACTCCTGGGAGCGATTCGGGCCCAGCCTGCCCATAGCAGCTCAGCTACCAGAAGACAGCGCAACCGCTGATAAAGCCCGCCTAGCAGGAACAACAATTCTGGAAGCAGCCCCACAGACAGAACTGGCCCGCCAGCTACAGGCGCTCGCCGACGCTAGCCGAAATGCCCTAGGGATTGGAAAACCTGCCCCATCACTAGCGCCCCCTCCGGGCCCGAGCATGGTAGAAAAGAAGAAGCCCTGGGTGCGCTTTACCCGCCGCCCCCGCTCCTAACCCACCCTGCCCAGACCACCAGGAGGCCCCTTGTCACTCACTGAAATCCTCATGCGCACCGGCGCTTACGGGCCGGGCGATATCGAGTGGCTCCACCTGCTCACTAACGAGTGGCAAATTATTGCAGATACCGGCTACTGCGACCTCATGCTCTGGGCGCCCCAAACCGACACCATCGAGGGCTACTTCTCCCTGTCCCAGCCGCTGCCGGCGTCCGCTGGGTTCATCAACCTCGCCCAGATTCGCCCCTCCACCACCCACACGGTTTTTCACACCGACTGGGTCGGCAAAGAGCTCGATCCGGCCCTCTGCGAGCGGGCGGTGGCGAGCTGGAACAGTCAAACCCCCAAGACCCTCAATGACGAGCACAACCTCACCGATATCGTCCTTGATACCGAGTTCATTCCGCTGATACGCAATGACAGACCTGTAGCCCTTTTGTCGGTCCACCGCGAGAGCCTGGGTACCCGAAAGCGCCAGAAAGCGGAACGGGTCTACCGAGACATCTCCCACCATCTTCTACAGATGGTCTCGCGCGGTGCCTGGCCCGAGTTCTCCGCTCCTGTTGGAACGGCCCACGGCAACCCCCGTGTGAGCGACGGCTTGGTCATGCTTGATACGGACGGACGGGTTACCTACGCTTCACCTAATGCTCTGTCTATCTACAAGCGTCTCAACTACGCAGGTGACATGCTCGGTGCTAGCCTACTCGATATCACCCGGGCCCTGCTATCTGCCGGTGAGAAGGCGGACGAAACCCTACCCCTGGTTCTTACCGGGCGCATGCCCTGGCGCGCAGAAATCAAAGCCAACCGCAAAAACGTCACCTTCCGGGCTATACCCCTGCGCCGTTTTTCACGTCTGGGCGAAGAACGCTACGGGGCCCTGCTACTCTGCCGCGACGTCACCGAGCTGCGTCGCCGAGAGCAAGAAATGATGTCAAAAGACGCTACTATCCGCGAAATCCACCACCGGGTTAAAAATAATCTCCAAACAGTCTCAGCCCTGCTTCGCCTGCAATCGAGACGCATGACTACCCCCGAAGCGAAGGAAGGCCTGGAACAGGCGATGCGCCGTGTCTCCACTATCGCGCTGGTGCACGATGCCCTCTCCCAGGGGCTAACTCAGGATGTAGACTTTGATGACCTCATTAGCCGACAGTTTAGGCTTGCTGCCGAGCTTGCCTCGCCAGGGCAGCACGTTGCCACCCGGATCGAGGGGTCTTTCGGGAAGCTACCCAGCCAAATTGCCACCCCTCTTGCCCTTGTTATTAATGAGGTTGTAGCTAACGCGGTAGAACACGGTTTAGCTGGAGAAACTGGTACCGTGACTCTCGGTTGTCAGCATCGCTATTCAGAGGGGCAAGAGCACAGCATTATTGTGACGGTTCAAGATAGCGGCCCCGGAATTAGCGCCGAAAAAATTAGAGAGCTAGAGGGAACTGGCAGCGGAACCGGTCTAGGGACTCAAATTGTTAAAACCCTGGTAGCCAGCGAGCTCAACGGTACTATTCACTGGAGTCTTGCTCCTGAAGGCGGAACACTGGTGATAATTGAAGCTGCCATCGTGTAGCTAAAGAAAAGCTGCATAAAAAAGGAGGGGCGAACCGGTACACCGGTTTGCCCCTCCTAAAGAACACTTACATGAAGTTGCTACTATGAGGCCCTGCGGGCTCGGGCAGCACGTCGCTTCATAGCGCGACGCTCATCTTCACTCATACCGCCCCACACACCAGAATCCTGGCCTGTTTCGATAGCCCACTGCAGGCAGGTATCCATCACAGTGCAGCTGCGGCAGACATTCTTAGCCTCTTCAATCTGAAGAAGGGCGGGCCCGGTGTTTCCTACGGGGAAAAAGAGTTCAGGGTCTTTCTCAAGACAAGCAGCACGGCTACGCCAATCCATTAGCATGCTCTCCTATAGGGTTTACCGGATTAAAGCTGAGGCAAAGTAGCTCAGCAACTAACAAAAAAATCTGGCCCCTTTCCTAGAAGGAGCCAAACTTGAACCTCAATAACTTTCCCACGATATGGGGCGTCATACAAGGGGGTTGTGAGCGAAAATCTGCTTGCAGCCCTGAGGTAAATATCACAGGCGGGCGCATAAAGGGGTGCTGGGGTGAGAGGTGACACTCCCGGGTGCCTATTCTAGATAGGAGACCCCTTCTTAGTGCATAGAGAAATGAGATAGACGTGGCTTCTTCCAGCATTTCAGCCCTTCCAGTTCCCGTGAAAATATTGGTTGGGCTGAGCCTTCTTCAGGCCCTGTATCTAGTGGTTACTGCTCTGATCGGGACTTTCGCTTCTGCCGATATTGGGGGAGCGTCAGTTATTGCCTCCTTTTATTTCATTATTGCCCTGGCTCTCGCTGTGGGTGCTGTAGCAGTGTGGCGGGCCCAGCGTTTTGGGCAACCTCTTGTGCTTGTCTGGCAACTCTTTGCAGTCATCATCGGCGTTCAAACTACACTGGGCGGAGATTACCCGGTAGGGTTAGCAACGGTAAGCATAAGCGGAGCTGTCATCCTGCTACTTTTCACCCGCTCTACTCTTGAACATCTGGCTCCTTCCTCCCGGTAACCTGTTCATCAGGTAAGGCTGTCTGAAAAGCCGTAACAGTTGCATGATCAATGATGACTCCCCGCCCAGCCGGGAGCTGGCCGTAAGTTTTAAGGTCAAGGGGGAGAGGTACGCCCGGGTAGAAGGACATGTCTGCGGAGCTATGCGGGGTAAGCACGATACCCGTAGAGGTACCGCTGAGGGCAGCAAGAATCGGTGAGCTACTCCACCGCGGCCAGGGGGTATAGGTCACGACAACAGACCCAAACTTTTCTTTCTGGGCCAGTATCGTCTGCTGTATATCGTGGTTGAGTTTATCAAGGTCGTCGATGAGCAGAATGGGGCGGAGCCCCAGACTCTCGCTCCGTGCAAGAGCTTGACTGATATCTTCTGCTGTAGTGCCGGTATCCGACGAGATAGCAATGAAGAAATACTCAGGATTAGCTTGGACGAGGGTCTTAAGTAGACTCGTTTTTCCGGATCCCCTCGGGCCGCTGACGCTGATAAATCCACCTCGCAAAGGCGGGGTAAAGGCTACCGAGCCGTTCCTGAGTACTCCGCAGGCGAGCGCGCCGGCGTGGGGCTTGGCTGCTGACGGGAGGGAGCTGACCGGGGAGCGCAAGGGGAGCGGACGCCAGGAAAGCCAGTATCGGTGGGAGTCGCTTAACAGGTGGTTAGGGCCTTGCCGAGACCCGATCTTTGGGGCAGCTAGCGGAGCACTGAGCTCTGTCCAAGCAAGTGTACCTGCCTGTACTTTTCCTTCTGATACGTCATAGATAACCTTTCCTTCTATCGCAAACTGCCCGCTGCCCGGCAGAGTGTAATCCCTAGTGTGGGTACGGAGAGGGTCATTCTCAACAGCAATTCGAGTCATGAAGGTGTGCTCAAAGATGTGCTGGTACTTACCTCGTACACCTGTTACTGAAGTACAGAAAACCTGAACTGTTGGGTGATCACCCAAGTTGAGAACCTGCTGCAGATGAGCTTCTGCAGCCGGGTACCGTTGGAGCATATCTAGCAGTGTTTCTAGCGTATCTATGATGAGGAGCTGGCCCGGTCCTGGGACTTCTGCGCAGCAGGCTAGAAGATGCTGAAGATAGTTGGAATCCTGGTAGGTAAAGACGTCAAACTGTTCTGCGTATTCTTTGCCCCAGCTGCGTATTTCCCGTGCGCGCTGTTCTGACGGCGTAAGACATAATACGGCGTACCCTTGAATGAGGGCTTGAAGGAGGGTCGCCCGAAGCGCAGGTATCCACTCGTTGCTGCCTCCCTGTACTAAAATCGGGCCATCTTCCGCCGACCAGATAAAGGGGGCTTGAAACCCTAGTTCTGCTATTTCGTACTGACCGAGCAATAGGGCAAAGGGAGCAGCAGACTCCGGCAAATCTGTATGACAAGGAGCTGAGAGTGATGCCGGAATCGGCTGATAGGTCGGTAGCTGATGTGCATTCCGGTAGGCCTGGTGGATAGCCGTATTGGTGGCATCGAGTTCTGCATCGCTCAGAGCCTGACAACTGGTGGGCTCCTGAGAACCAGGCAAATCGAGCACAAAACGCGCTTGGCATCGTCCTTGGTGCTCTTGCCTGTAAAGTCCCGTGATTAAAGGAGCTTGAAATTCAACCATCTCATTATCTGCACTCCGTAGAAGGCCCCGCCCCGGGAAGCGAGCAGAGATATGAGAAGCTTCTTCCGAGCCTAGAACATTGAAAGATTCCTGGGCAGAACTTACTCTAAGGCACATCACCGTTGAGATATTTGCCCTGATATCGGGAGAAATTGCTCCCTGCGGGCGCTGGGTAGCTAGGACGAGGTGGTAACCCAGTGACCTGCCAATCGTAGCTATCTTCATCATTTCGCTCATGATATCTGGGTAATCATCGACAAGCATGCGAAACTCATCGATGCAGATAATTAGCTCTGGGAAATCAGGTGCTGTGCGGGCGTTTCTACAGAGGTCAATGTAATCGTTATAGGAACTGACGCCCAGCTGCTTCCAGACCTGCTTGCGGTGGGTAAGGTCTGCCCGCAAGAACTTCATAGTGCGCATTAGCTGAGACGCGTCAAGGTCAGAGATGAGCGAAACACAATGGGGTAGAGACGCTAGAGGGCCTAAACCAGCACCACCTTTAAAATCTATGAGGACGAAAGAAAGACGCTGAGGCGGGTAGGTAAGGGCAGTAGACCATAGCAGGGAACGAAGAAGCTGGGACTTGCCTGAACCTGTAGTCCCTGCACAGAGAAAATGCGGGCCATGATGCACAAGGCCGAGTTTTAGGTCATCGTTACTTTCACATGCTAGCCCCGCATACATAAAGATCTCTTCTGCCCACAGATTCCTCGGCTGGTTACCCTCCGGCAGCTCAGGGAGAGCATAAGCAGGTAGTTGAGAAGTATTCGTTGCTGCAACGCTAACTCTCTGGAGAAGAGAGGATGTAGTGACTCTTCCCAAGTTCGCCAGGAGAGCGCAGTAACGCTCTTCGTTGATTCCGTCTAAAACGACGTCGTACCAGCTCGTTGACTGAGAAAAGAGCTCTGCGGACTCTCTATGATCCCCTTTGTCGGCTAAGGGAAAGGGGAGAAGCTCTGGAGGTAAGGACGGCGGCAGATAGGAGCACACCAAAAAACCTGTTTCTAAACTACTGAGCTCTGCAGGAGACACCGTGCACCCGTTTGTTGCTGCAAGAAGCGGGTCAATGAGACGCAAAAACCAAGTAGCCTCCTGCTCCTGAACAAGAAGGTAGACCGGCTGATTCTGAGCTAAGAGCTGGTAGAGGGCTAAACGCTGGGTCGAAAGAGGAAGCCCAGAGACTAGGGGTGCGAGTTCTTCTACGC
This sequence comes from Candidatus Rothia avicola, assembly GCA_019115985.1. Taxonomy (GTDB): domain Bacteria; phylum Actinomycetota; class Actinomycetes; order Actinomycetales; family Micrococcaceae; genus Rothia; species Rothia avicola. Next base: position 7,510 of record DXCN01000074.1, read on the forward strand.
TTATGACATAAGGGGCTCCCTGGACTTCAGGGAGGCTCCCTAGTTCACGTTGCTTGCCCCTAACCCGTATAGGCCGGGTGCCGCGTCCTACCACGATGCCTGTATCAGCATGGATCTGGTCAGCCCCGCGGTAGTGGGCTATCGCTTGCTCTTCCTTCCGAGCAAGCTGCGTTATCTGACGGCGCACAGAGGATCTTTCGCGCCCCTGAGAAAAAGCGTGAAGTCCCATTAAGAGTGAGGACCCACAGGCCATGAGAAGAACAAGCCACAGCTGGGTAAACCAGGCAATCAGAAGGCCCACAATGAGAGGTAGAACCATCGTTGCTACCAGTAGCAGCTTGGACTTCGGGGCGGGAGCATCAATGTCTTGAACTACCGGATCACGAAAGAGGGGAGCGCGGTACTCATACTGGTCAAGCACAAGGACGCTCCTGCCCAGAATAAATTTTTCCCCAACCTCAAGTTTGCGGCGTGAGCCCTCGCTCGAGAAGTACACGCCGCTAGCCGTCACCTCTAGGAAGCCCTCAATCGGTGCAAGCGCTGGGTCGTCAATTGTGAGCAGGGAGGCCTGCCTACCAATTTCCCAGCTACCTCGAGACAGCGGAAACTGAGAATGAGAATCTGGCCCGTGCACCACACGTAAGGTAAACAGGGCCTTCTCATCTGGGGAAGGAAGAATTGTTGCAGAAGGTGCAGGGGGCAAGACTGTGAGCTGGGCGCCACTAGTCCAGGGGTGCTGGCCGGGAGTGAGCTCCCTGATATCTTGCCCCTGAACACTCCAACTGAAATTATTGCTACCCCACACATGAGAGAGTTCTCGGTGGATATCTACCCCAGTTGTACCGGGCGAATAATCAAGCTCCACTGTTCGGTAAGATCCCGCCGGTGGCTGCTGGACGCGCACTAAAAGCTTCATAAAGCCACCTAAATCCTGGAAACCTGCCAATGCAAGGGCACAAAACTGAAAAACAAACTCTCACCATTGTTTTTCTGTCTCTCCGCGAAAAAAGTTGAGGTTCCTCTGCACACAGCACTAGAACAGGGGAGGACCGGGGAATAATCACATGATCTTTACAGCCTGTTAGCGGGTAGTAGCCGACTATATCCGGTACTTTTGTTATTGACTGTGTTTACCTTGCGTGCAAGGAACACACCGAAGTTAAGCTTCTACGCTGTAGTAGCAGAGCACGGTTGCCAGACTCCCCACGATAGCTGTGCAACCCCTAACAAGGAGTATGTTAAGTGAACGCTGATCTCGTAGTCGTAGGCTCTGGCCTCTTTGGCCTCACCATTGCAGAGCAAGCTGCTACCCAGCTTGGCCTCAAGGTAGCCCTGCTCGACCGCCGTCATCACATCGGCGGTAACGCATACAGCGAAAACGAAGAGAAGACAGGAATCGAAGTTCACCGCTACGGCGCCCACCTCTTCCACACCTCTAACGAACGCGTCTGGGAATATGTCAACCGTTTCACCGGCTTTACCAACTACACCCACCGCGTTTACACCAACCACAACGGTATCGTGTACCCCATGCCCATCAACCTGGGCACTATCAACCAGTTCTTCAACGCTTCCTACTCACCGGCAGAAGCCAAGGCCCTGATTCAGGAGCAGGCCGGTGAACTCGCAGGAACCGACCCCAAGAACCTGAACGACAAGGGTATCTCCCTCATCGGGCGTCCGCTCTACGAAGCCTTCATCAAGCACTACACCGCAAAGCAGTGGCAGACCGACCCCGCTGACCTGCCCGCGTCCATCATTTCCCGCCTGCCCGTGCGCTACAACTACGACAACCGCTACTTTAACGACAAGTACGAAGGCCTGCCCGTCGACGGCTACACCGCCTGGCTTGAGCGTATGGCAGCCCACCCCAACATCGAAGTTCACCTCAATACCGACTTCTTCGAAGAGGGCCACGAGTACTCCCGCTCCAAGGTTCTCGGCCAGGTCCCCGTTGTCTACACCGGCCCCGTAGACCGCTACTTCGACTACGCCGAAGGTGACCTTTCCTGGCGTACCATCGACCTCGAAGAAGAAGTCCTTGACATCGAAGACTTCCAGGGTTGCTCCGTCATGAACTACCCCGACGCAACCCACCCCTTCACCCGCATCCACGAGTTCCGCCACTTCCACCCCGAGCGTGACTACACCAAGGATGCTACCGTCATTCACCGCGAATACTCACGCTTCGCAGAAAAGGGCGACGAACCCTACTACCCCATCAACACCGGTGCTGACCGCGAAATGCTCCTCAAGTACCGCGAACTCGCTGGCGGAGAGCAGAGCGTGCTCTTCGGCGGACGCCTGGGCACCTACAAGTACCTTGACATGCACATGGCTATCGGTGCTGCACTCTCCATGTTCGACAACAAGCTCCGCCCCCACTTCGAAAAGGGCGAAAAGCTGGTATCTGGCGGAATCGAGGCCTAAAACTTATGCAGAATACCCAAGAGACACCTATGAAAACCCTGCAGCGCGTTATCTTCCCTGAACGCGCTCAGATGGACACCGTATCGCTTTACGTCGATTCGGGTAGTGCAACCGGCGTGCAGCTCTCCACCATGAATGGTGCCTTGAGCCAGAACGACTCTTTGAAGGACGAGAAAGCTCCGGTCAAGAGCAGCGGCGGTTCAACAAACGAAGCACACACTGAAGACTTCATCGGTCGTCGTTCCACCCTCGTGCGCCCCGGTACCCGCCTCTCCTTTGGTACCTACTTCAACGCCTTCCCCGCATCCTACTGGAAGCGCTGGACTGACCTGACCTCCGTCCGCTTGCATCTCCAGACTCACGGCGAAGGCACCGTCATCGTGTACAAGTCAAACGCTCGTGGCTCGCTGCAGCGTGTAGACTCCAAGCGCGTAGAAGGTGCAGCCACCACCCAGTTTGACCTCTCGCTGAAGCCTTTCGGTGATGGCGGCTGGTACTGGTTCGAACTCGCCGCTGGCTCTGAAGCTCTGGTGCTGGAATCAGCAGAGTGGCAGGGCGCCGATAACGGCAAGGCTCCCGGTCGCATCACCCTGGAAATTACCACCATGAACAAGCAGGAATTCTGCCTGAATAACCTGCGTTCTCTGGCCGCTAACCCCGAGGTTCTAGAGCATCTGCAAGAAGTTCTCATCGTTGACCAGGGCTCTCAGAAGCTCCAGGATGAGCCTGACTTTGAAGAAGTTGCTGCTACCTTGCAGGGCAAGCTTCGTATTATTAACCAGGCGAATCTGGGCGGTTCAGGTGGGTTCGCCCGCGGTATGTACGAGGCTGTAGAAAACGGTTCTGACTACGCGCTGCTGCTTGACGATGACGTGGTTGTTGAGCCAGAATCTATTATCCGACTGCTCACCTTCGCTGATATGTGCCGTAAGCCTACTATCGTAGGTGGCCACATGTTTGATCTGTACAACCGTACCGTCCTGCACACCTTCGGCGAGGTCGTCAACACCTATCGTTTCCAGCCTGACCTGCCCCACCAGGACCAGTCCCTGGGTCATGATTTCCTGCACTCCAACCTGCGTAGCACTCCTTGGCTGCACCGCCGCACTGACGTGGACTACAACGGCTGGTGGATGGACCTCATCCCTACCCAGGTTATTCGTGAAATTGGTCTATCACTGCCCGTCTTCATCAAGTGGGATGACGTTGAATTCGGCCTGCGCGCGAAAAAGGCCGGCTACCACACCGTCTCACTTCCCGGTGCCGCTGTTTGGCACGTATCGTGGATTGATAAGGATGACCTCGTAGGCTGGCAGGCTTACTTCCACATCCGCAACCGCATCATTGCTTCGCTGATTCACTCACCCTATGAGCGAGGCGGACGCCTGCTGCGTGAGTCGCTCTATGCAGACGTCAAGCACCTTATCTCGATGCAGTACTTTACCGAGCACGGTCGTATTATGGCGCTGAAGGATGTTCTTGCTGGCCCCGATCAGCTACACGACCTCCTTGCCCAGCGTCTGCCGGAAATCCGTGCTCTGACTAAGGAGTATACTGACGCCCAGTTCAAGGAAGACGTCGAGTCCTTCCCTGAGCCGCGGATGGCAAAGCCCCCTCGCAATGGCCGTGGTTTTGCTGCTCCGTCTTACCGTACTCTTGCCCCCTGGGCCTTGAAAACTATCACTAAACAACTGGTCAAGCCTGTGCGCGATGAATATAAGCAGAACCCCCAGGCTCATATTGCTCACCAGGATAACCGCTGGTGGCGTATGTCCCAGTACGACTCGGCTCTGGTGTCAAACGCTGAAGGTACCGCAGTTTCGTGGTACCGCCGTGACCCAGAACAGCTCCGTTCAAAGCTCGTCGAGTCATCTAAACTGACCGCTCAGATTCTGCGTGAATGGCCTACCCTGCGCAAGCAGTACGCCGAGGCCGCAGAGCGTATTACTTCTATTGAAGAGTGGAAGAAGACCTTCGACAAGCATACGGAGTCAGAACTTACTCGATGAATGATTCGATGAATAAACAACTCGTAGCCCCCGGTAAGGGCCGTGGGCTACGGGATGTTTTTGCTAACAGATTTTTACTGAAACTCCTAGTTGATAAGGAGATACAGGTAAGGTACCGGGGTTCGGTGCTCGGTATTCTCTGGTCTTATATCAAGCCTGGGGTACAGTTCGCCGTCTTCTATATCGCCTTAGGCCTTTTCTTAGGGCTAGAACGCGGTATGCAGAACTACGCCATCTACCTATTCTCTGGAATGATCGTTATTAATTTCTTCTCTGAAGGGTTTAGTAACGGGGCTAAAGCCATGGTAGTTAACGGGGCGCTCATCAAGAAGATTTATCTACCTCGTGAACTGTTCTCGGTTTCAACGATTTGGGTGGCTCTTATCCATTTCCTTCCTCAGATTCTGGTGCTTCTAGGCGCGTGTTTCGTAGCTGGTTGGAACCCTGATCTGAAGCAGCTGGGGGCGGCCCTGGTCGCCATGATTATCGTGATGATCTTTTCGGCTGGCTTGGGCCTCATCTTCGGTGTAGCTAACGTCTTCTTCCGCGATTCTGAGAATATTGTGGATATGCTCCTGATGGTTGCTACCTGGTTCTCACCGGTCCTGTACTCATGGACCATGGTGCGCGATACCCTTTACCCCTGGGTAATGAACGTGTACATGATGAACCCGCTCACCGTGGCTGTTGAGCTCTTCCACTATGCTTTCTGGATGCCTACCCTTTCAGCTGAGTCTGCTGCACTGCCGGTATCTCAAATCCCTCCGCACCTTCTGACCCTGTGGGTACCTGTTGCCCTGGGTGTTTCTCTCGTAACCCTGTTCCTCGGTGACTTACTCTTCCGTAAGCTAGAGGGCAACTTCGCCCAGGAGCTCTGATTTACGTGGATATTAAGAAGTTTGATTTACCCCCCGTGGCAGATGATGCTCCTGTGGTTATCAAGGTTGAGTCTCTGGTGAAGCGCTTTGTGCTGCGCCATACTCGGTCGATGAAGGAGGCCTTTGTCTGGCTGATGAAGGGTCGTAAGGGAGATCTGAACGAGAAGTTCAATGCTCTTAACGGGGTTTCCCTGGACATCCGCGAAGGCGAGCGCATTGCCCTGCTGGGCTATAACGGTTCGGGTAAATCTACCCTGCTCAAGCTGATTTCGGGTGTGATGCACCCGGATGAGGGCAGGGTATTGACCGGCGGACGCATCGCTGGGCTTATCGAGGTTGGAGCAGGTTTCCACCCCGATTTGACCGGGCGCGACAACGTATATCTGAACGCTGCCATCCTTGGTATGAGCAAGGAACAGATCGAAGCAAAATTTGATGAAATTGTTGAATTCTCTGAAATTGGCAACTTTATCGATACTGAGGTTAAGTTCTACTCGTCGGGTATGTACCTGCGACTGGCTTTTGCTGTAGCTGTTCATACTGACCCGGAGATTTTCTTGGTGGATGAGATTCTGGCTGTGGGTGATGAACCTTTCCAGAAGAAATGTATCGCTAAGATTCGAGATCTGAGCGCTGAAGGGAAAACTCTGGTGGTGGTGAGCCATGACCTTGATTTGGTGGCAAAAATCTGTGAACGCGGAGTAGTCCTGGACCATGGTTCTAAGCAGTTCGATGGCCCTATCGACGAAGCCATTGAATTTATGAGGGCAAAATCCCACTAAGGAAGCCTTCCCCAAAAATGCCCACAAGCTAGATAGCTTGTGGGCATTTTTGTGTGTTGTTACTGGTCAGTAACTAGGTGTGTGTCAAAACATTACGTTTATCCGTAGTAGGTTTGAGGTGCTGTGGAAAAACTCTAGCCTTTATGTGTTGTGGCTTGTCAGGTGTAACTTCATTGCATTCTTGGTGGCTGGGTAAGGGGGTGCGGGGCGCGGTTATCCACAGGGAACCCCTGGGGTATTTGATTGTTTTGCCTAATCAACTGTATCTTGTTTGGTAATTCATCGACTGATCGCAATGGAGCGTAAGGGGGACAGATGTCTACAGTGCAAGCAGAAGAGCTAGTTGAAGCAGACGTGCGCGACTTGATTCGCCGAAGCAACATCGACCCGCTCGTACAGCAGGTGGAAGCTAAGGAACTCATCCAACAGGCTATCGCTGAGTACGAGCGCCAGATGCTACGGGGCGTAGTACCGCGACTTGAGAACGCAGACTCCCTGATTAGCTCCCTGTTCGACAAGGTATGCGGCTTTGGCGAGATTCAGCAGTATCTTGACGATAGCTCTGTTGAAGAGATTTGGATTAACGCTCCGGACGAGATTTTTGTGGCTCGTGCTGGGGAGTCTGAGCTCACCGGGCTCACCCTGAGCGAGGAACAGATTCGTGCGCTGGTAGAGCGTATGCTCAAGACCTCGGGGCGACGACTTGATTTGAGCACCCCTTTTGTCGATAGCTCCTTGCCGGACGGTTCTAGGCTTCATGTAGCTATTCCCGATGTGACCCGTCGTCATTGGGCCATCAATATCCGTAAGTTTATTGCGCGAGCAACTCGTTTGAGCGATTTGGTTAAGCTGGGGTCTCTCAGCTTAGATGCAGCAAAGTTTTTAGATGCAGCCGTGGCTAGCGGGTTAAACTGCCTGGTCTCTGGTGCTACTCAGGCTGGCAAAACAACCATGTTGAACTGCCTGTCAGCATCTATTGGCATGCGGGAGCGCGTTATCACCTGTGAGGAGATTTTTGAGCTTAAAATTCCGCTCCGCGATGTTGTGAATTTGCAGTGCCGTCAGCCTAATCTGGAAGGCCACGGCGAGATTCCTCTCCGGCGCCTCGTGAAAGAGGCTTTGCGTATGAGACCTGACCGCCTCATCATTGGTGAGGTGCGTGAAGCTGAGTCTCTTGATATGCTCATTGCGCTCAATTCCGGGCTCCCCGGCCTCTGTACTATTCACGCTAACTCAGCTCGCGATGCAATCACGAAGATGTGTACCCTTCCGCTCTTGGCTGGCGATAACATTTCGAGTTCGTTTGTCGTTCCCACCGTGGCTTCTTGCTTTGATGTAGTGGTTCACTGCGACCGTAATCTGCGGGGCAAACGGCAGGTGCGAGAGATCCTTGCCGTTGGTAACCGGGTCGAAAACGGGGTGATTGAAACCAGCACACTGTTTAGACGAGAAGGCGATCAGCTGGTATGCGTTGCTTCTGAGGTGCCTTCGCCTGAGAAATTCCTTCGCGCTGGCTACGCCCCTGATACCCTTCTCAACTGCGAGGGAGCACTGGCATGAGTGCTTTATTCGGGCTGATGTTCGGTATCGGAGCCCTCTTAATCTATATGTCCTTTTGGGAGCTCCCCGCTCAGGAGAAAAAAGAACGAAAAGCCCCGGCAATGCAGCAGCTGCTGCGCCAGGCAGACCTAGAAAAGTTCACGGTAGCTATGTTTTATATGGTTTCTGCTGTAGCTGCTCTTGTTGCAATGGTGCTGACCTTCGCGTTGACCTCACTGGTTCCTCTGGCTACCCTTGCTGCGGGCGTTGGGTTCTTTAGCCCTCGGTTAATGGTTAAGCATCGTGCCGCTCAGCGGCAGGCCCAGTTACGGGATTTATGGCCGGATGCGGTGGACCACCTGCGGTCAGCAATCCGTGCAGGTTTGTCGCTTCCGGACGCTCTCATGCAGCTTCAGTACCGGGGGCCGGAGCCCCTGCGCCCGGCTTTTACTAGTTTTGCTTCAGACTACCGTGCTAGCGGTGAGTTCCTTCCAGCCCTCAATCGTCTTAAAGACCGTTTGAGTGACCCCACCGCTGACAACATCATTGAGGCCCTCAAAGTTACTCGTGAGGTGGGTGGAACTGATTTAGGTCGTCTTCTGGGGACTTTGAGTACTTTCCTCCGCGAGAATAGCAGGACACGCTCTGAACTTGAAGCTCGACAGTCGTGGACGGTCAATGCTGCCCGCCTTGCCTGTGTTGCCCCCTGGGTAGTCTTGGGTCTGATGGCTACCCAGCCCAGCACTATCAGAATTTACAACAGCTTTGCGGGTTTCCTAGTGTTAGCGAGCGGCCTAGCACTGACCGTCATTGCTTACAGGCTGATGATGCGTATCGGTGCTCTACCGGAAGAGAGGAGGGTGCTGGCATGAACCTTTCCCTTCTTCTTGGCCTTTTCCTAGCGGCAGGAATCTGGCTGGTGCTTTCGAGTATCTGGACCCAGCGCCGTGAGAGCTTTGCAGACCGTATAGCGCCTCAGCTTCGTGCGGCGGAACTTAAAAAGAACCGCCCGGACACACCGTATAGCACGCTACCTGAAGGCATTTATGGGGCGAGCGCTGCCCTCCTTGCACCGTGGGTTGAAAAGATGTACCGGAGTCTCGGTAAGTCGAGCTTTGATACGGTGGCCCTCGAAAAACGACTTACCCAGCTAGGCGGGCATCTGACAACCGCAGAGTACCGGGTGCAGCAGGTGCTCTGGAGTCTCTTGGCAGCTACTTCCTGTATCTGTTTGGTGGCTGTGGGGCTCGCCCAAGGGACGGTAAGTTTTGTGCCGGGAGTCCTGCTGATTGTTCTGGGCGCCTGTGCTGGCTTCCTTGCACGCGACTATTGGCTGTCTCAGCAGATCGCAAAACGGGAGAAAGCCATGCTGGCTGAATTTCCTGCCCTGGCAGAGCTTATGGCCCTATCTGTTACCGCTGGGGAATCTGCCATCGGGTCGCTTGAACGGGTGGTGCGGAGCTCGGAAGGAGAGCTTTCTCGTGAGTTCCAAACTATTCTTGCCATGACTCGTTCCGGTGAGTCCCTCGTGGTCGCTTTGCAAAGTTTTTCGCAGCGTACCTCGGTAGCAGCCTTATCCCGTTTTGTAGATGGCCTGGTTGTTGCAATTGAACGCGGTACGCCCCTGGCAGATGTTCTGCGAGCCCAGGCCCAGGACGTGCGTGATAACGCTAAACGAGAGCTCATGGAAACTGCCGGGAAGAAAGAAATCGGGATGATGGCCCCCGTCGTTTTTCTGATTCTTCCCCTCACCGTACTGTTTGCGATGTTTCCTGGCCTTTCCCTACTGAATCTTAACTTCTAAACCCGCCCGTTTGGGCACCTTCTATCACACTCATATTCAAAGGAGAATCCCATGAAGAAGTTCATGACCGACACCTACCTCAAAGCCCTTCTCAGCCTTGTTGCGCCTCTGGCAAGCCAGGATGACCCTGAGCGCGGGGACGTGCCTGGCTGGGTGATGATCACGATGATGTCCGCGATACTCGTGGCCGCTATCTTGGTGGTTGCCCAGGACGCCCTCGTCAACATGTTCAATAACGCAATGGCAATGATTAATCGCTAGGAGAGCTGCATGAGAGCTGTGCCCCCTGAGAAGGAGAGAGGTAATGCAACGGCGGAGTTCGTCATGGTATCCGCTCTGGTTGTCTTACTTTTTCTAGGTGTTTTGCAGGTTGCTTTCGCGCTGTTCACCCGTAACGTGCTGCAGGACGCTGTATCTCAGGGGGCCCGCTATGGGGCCATGCTCGATAAAACACCGGCTGATGGGGAAGAACGGACGCATGATCTGCTGTACTCAGTTCTTCCTGACCGGTATTCAACGACGATTAGTAGCTCCATCACCCAGTGGCAAGGGGTAGAAGCTGTGCAGATTACCGTTACCGCTCCGGTTCCCCTGCTTGGGCCTTTTGGGGTAGCTGCCCAGTGGGAGGTGAGTGGTCATGCCGTGGTTCAGAGATAGACGCGGTGATAAAGCTATAGACATGCGAGAGACAGAGGACCCTGAGCAGGGCAGCGCTCTTGTTGAGTTTATTGGATTGGGTGCCCTGTTGATGGTGCCCACGGTCTATTTTCTGTTATCAGTCTTTTCGATGCAGTCGGCTGCTTTTGCAGCTTCTAACGCTAGTGCCCATGCGCTACAGGTGATTCAGTTTTTGCCACCGGAGCAGCGCACCCAATCTGCTGTGCAAGCGGTTGCCGCTTTGACAGCTAGCGACTTTGGTCTAGGGGCTGAAACCATCACCGCTACGCTGAGCTGCGAGGATGTCTGTGCCCAGGGGGAGCGGATGTCGGTGGACGTCACCGTCGAGGTCGGGCTACCTTTGGTGCCCTGGCCAGGGGCACCGACTCTTGCCACCATGACCTCTCAGGCTGTGAGCTGGGGAGGGAACTACTCATGACACAGCATAAACAGGTCCAGTTTCAGCAGGCGTGCTGCCCTGAAGCCGCCGAGAGCGAAGCTGAGCGGGGAAGCGTCCTCCCACTCATCGTGGGGCTGTGCCTGGTACTTCTGCTGGTTGCTTCCACCGTCGTTGGAGTAAGTTCCGTCTATCTTGAAAGACAGCGCCTCCAGGCTTTAGCTGACCAAGCGGCAACGTCAGCTGCGCAGCGCATTGAGGGCATCACAGCGGTGGGGGAGACCCAGGCCCAGGCGACTCTCACCAGCGCCGGGGTGCAGGCGTCCGCTCACACCTTTCTGCAAGAAAGCGGCGCCGGCGCCGACTTTTCCCACCTCACCTTAAACCCCGCAACCGGGGCATCGGGAAACAACACTGCGGTTATCGTTCTTTCTGCCAGGGCACACCCACCACTTCTCTCTGTTGTATTACCAGACGGCATCGATATCACCGTTACCGGCCGGGCGCGCGTCATCACCACCCAAGACTAGAACAGAAGCGCTCTGCCCCGTCAGCGCAAAACAGGGGCAAAACCGGGCGCTTACCATCGTTTTCAGCTAGGGTTAATAGTCATGGCTACTTTAGATTTTTCTGCCCAGATTAAAACCCTGCGCTCAACCTACGCCTCCATTGAAGAGGTCAGCGACGTTGAGCAGCTGCGCGCTACCATCGCAGAACTCTCTGAAGTAGCTGGCGCTCCCGACCTCTGGGACGACCCCGATGCCGCTCAAAAGGTCACCTCCCAGCTCTCCCATAAGCAGGCCGAACTCGATAAGCTCGTCAAGCTGAGTCAGGCGATCGATGATCTTGAGGTCATGGTAGAACTTGCCGACGAAGAGGGCGATGCTGACGCCCTTGCCGAAGCAGAAGCCGAACTGCAGGCTATCGAAAAGCGCCTAGCAGAACTCGAAGTAATCACCCTGCTCTCGGGTGAGTACGATCAGCGCGACGCCGTCGTGACCATTCGAGCAGGAGCCGGTGGTGTGGATGCTGCTGACTTCGCAGAGATGCTTCTGCGCATGTACCTGCGCTGGGCCGAGAAAAACGGCTTCGATACTACGGTGATGGATACCTCCTACGCCGAAGAAGCAGGCCTCAAATCAGCAACCTTTGAGGTCAAAGCTCCCTATGCCTTCGGTCGTCTATCTATCGAAGCGGGAACCCATCGCCTGGTGCGTATCTCTCCCTTTAACAGCCAGGGCAAACGTATGACCTCCTTCGCTGCGGTGGAAGTCATCCCCCTCATCGAGCAGACCGACCACATCGAAATCCCCGAGTCTGAACTCAAGATCGATGTCTTCCGCTCCTCGGGGCCCGGCGGCCAGTCCGTGAACACCACGGACTCCGCCGTCCGGATGACCCACATCCCCACCGGTATCGTGGTCTCCATGCAGAACGAAAAGTCCCAGCTACAAAACCGAGCCGCAGCACTGCGCGTCCTGCAATCCCGCCTCCTCCTGCTCCGCAAAGAGCAAGAGGACGCCAAAAAGAAGGAACTTGCCGGTGACGTCAAAGCTTCCTGGGGCGACCAGATGCGATCCTACGTGCTCAACCCCTACCAGATGGTCAAAGACCTACGAACCAACTATGAAGAGGGAAACCCCAGTGCCGTATTCGACGGTGCGCTTGACGGTTTCATCGACGCCGGCGTGCGGTGGCGCGCGGCAGAACGACAGAAAAGAAAGAACGAAGAATAATCGTGGCTAAGAAAAAAGTAACGAAAGAAGACCCGAATAACCACACCATAGCGTCCAACCGCCGCGCCCGCCATAACTACAACATCGTAGAGACTTGGGAGGCAGGGCTGGTGCTCATGGGTACCGAGGTTAAATCCCTACGCGATGGGGGAGCCTCAATTACCGACGGCTTCTGCCAGATGTACGGCAACGAGCTGTGGCTGGAGGGCATCCATATCGCTGAATACGGGCGCGGCTCCTGGACCAACCACGCAGCCCGTCGCCGCCGTAAACTGCTCATGCACCGCAGTGAAATCAACAAGATTGCTCAGAAGCTTAAGGAAAGCGGCTACACCGTTGTGCCCCTCAAGCTCTATTTCAGCAAGGGGCGCGCTAAGGTAGAAATTGCCCTGGCTACCGGTAAACGCGACTACGACAAGCGCCAGGCTCTGCGTGAGCGTCAGGACAACCTTGAAGCCCAGCGCGCTATGCGCTATAAGAACCTGGGCTAACCTAACAACCAACTTGAAGGAGAGAAATGACCACCGGAAACAACAAGGAAAACCCCTACGGCGATTACGTGCCCGGGCAGTACAGCTCAGATGCTACAGAGCAGGGAAACGGGGGCTATAGCCAGCAGGCTAACAGCGCTTCCTCGCAGCCTACCTACTCGCAGCCTCATTACGGCCAGGCGGATTACAGCCAGCAGTCTGCCAGCTACCCCTCCTACGGGTATGACGCTTACGGCCAGCAGGTAGCCTCAGCACCTAAGGGCCTAGCCATTACGTCGCTGATTCTGGGTATCCTATCCTTCCTGGGCGGCTGGGTCATTCTGGGCGGCATCTTGGGTATCGTTGGCCTGGTACTGGGCATTGTTGCCCTGCGTAAGACCAAGACCGGTGGCGGCGGCAAGGGCTTGGCTATCACCGGTATTGTATTTAGCTCCCTGGGCATTCTTATTTCCCTGGCGATGCTGGTGTTCTTTGGCTGGATTTTCTCAGCCTACGGTGACTGCATGGCCTACTCCCAGGACGAGGTTCTCATGGAACAGTGCATCAACCAGCAGCTGGGGCTTGAAAGCACAGACTCAAGCAGCAACGTCTAATCAATCGCCAGCTGGCTCTTTACAGTAAGGAGAGCCAGCTGGTAGACTGGTACATCCAAGCTAATTGGGCCGGTGTCTTTCACCGATGAGTTGCGACTCGAAAGAGCACTGGAAAACGCTTAGCTTGGCGTTCTTTGATAAAAGAATATGGGGATGATCGGTTTCGACGATGTGAGTTGAGATGGATGAAGCGTGCCGAGGACGCAGGGTTATCTCGTTAACGCCCTCTGCAAAAAAATAAGTGCAGAATCTAAGCGCACTGACTTCGCACTCGCTGCCTAATAATCCCAGCGATGCAGTCTGGTAGCCTGAGCTTGCCTTTGGCTCAGCCCCTACCATCAGTTTAAAAGGCCACTGCTGCCCGTCCTTGTCGTAGGGCCGGGTAGGACTTTTATACGGCTAGGTTAGGCCTTGTAAGTGTTTGCGCAAGCAAGGTAGCCGAAAACACCGCTTTCACAAACTGCGCACGGAGAAGACCCGTTGACGCCACATCGGACCGGGGTTCGATTCCCCGCATCTCCACAGTATTGAGGCCCTCCGCCCGGATAATCCGGGCGGAGGGCCTTTTCTGTATCTTCATGAAGGGAGGTGTGTTACTTCTTAGGCTCTACCGTGGGGATAGATGAAGTAGCAACCTTTTCCATGAGGTCAGCATCGGCGTCACGAACCCGCTGATAGTTTTTCTGGGTGGTAAACGCCGCGGCAAGGAATGAGAGAACCGCGCACCCGATGAAGAAGTACATGGGCGAGGTTATATCGCCGGTGGCATTGACCAGGTAGGTGGCGATGAAGGGCGCGGAGCCACCGAAGACTGCCACGGGAATGTTGTAGCCCATAGAAATGCCGGTAGCACGAATGGACGTGGGAATCAGGTCGCTCATCACCGCGTAGGGGGTTGAAGAGTAGAGGCCAAAGAGTACGCAAATTACCATAAAGGGCAGGAAGATTTCGGACGGCGTTGAGCCGGGGGCCGTGGTGAAGTACCAGTAGAGCGCGGGGATGGTGAGCATAGAGGTTGCCATGAGGAACCAGCGTCGGCCGAAAACATCGGTAATTAGGCCGCCTAGGGGCATGAGGGAGGCCGCCGTTAGACCGCCGATGGTGATGAACCAGAAACGGGTGTTAGCTGAGAAGCCTAGGTCCTTGACGAAGTAGGTGGAGGAATAGGTCAAAATAAGGTAGAACATGCTTGCCAGCAGGGCAATGGAGCCTGCGACCAGGATGATGTTGAGTTTCCACTGGAAGGTGGCGCGGAGGGGGCGCTTCTCCTGATGGCCTGATTCTGAAATCGCCTCAAACTGGGCGGTGTCTTCCAGACGGGATCGGATGAAAGCCGCGATGAGGCCGAGTGGGCCTGCAATGATAAAGGGAATGCGCCAGCCGTATTCCTGCATGGCAGCATCACCCAGGAATGAGGCAAGGCCGTTGGCTACGATGGAGCCCAGGATAAGGCCTGAGACTGCGATGGTCATGAGTAGCGATGTGGCTAGGCCGCGACGTTCGGGGCCGCCGTATTCGGCGACGTAGGAGGTGACGGTGCCGATTTCACCGCCCGCGGAGAGCCCCTGAAGGCAGCGCGCCAGAATCAGTAGGGCGGGGGCTGCAAAACCGATGGTTTCGTAGGTGGGGAGCAGGCCAATCACGAAGGTGGATCCTGACATAAGGAACATGACCAGGGCCATGGTATTTTTGCGTCCGATGCGGTCACCGAGCGGGCCGAAGACGAAGCCGCCGAGGGGGCGCATGAAGAAGGAAAGCGCGAAGGTGGCAAAGGAGGCAAGTAGGGCTACTGCCGGTGTATTGGACGAGAAGAAGGCAGCGCCTACGTAGATGGCGACGAAGCCATAGACGCCGTAGTCGTACCATTCGATCAGATGCCCGGCGACGGCCCCGATAAAGGCCTTGCGTTTTTGCTTTGTGGTACGTACCGGCTGCATCACCTTTTCTGCTTTGAAGATTGCTTCTGTCATCTTTGGTTCCCTTAGTGTTGTTTGTGCGGACGCCCCCCGGTGCGGTAGGCGTTGCACTAACAATAATGATGTGATTTACATCATGGCAATGTAGATTTTTTCATTACATGTTGTTCGGGTGTGTAATTTTCTACAATGGTGATATGCGTGAGATACCTTACATTAGCTTGGATGTTTTGCTGCGAACTCTGGTGGCGGAAAAGGAAGCCCTGGTGGTGGGTGCCGTAAGAGCTGTTGTTGATGAGCTCTCGGAGTACCGGGCAGTGCCACGTGAAGAGCTGGTTGATAGCGTGGCAGGGGTTTTCGATGCGGCGATAATATGCCTAGAAAGTTCTGCTCCTGTAGATGAAGTCTTGGGTGGTGGGCGTGAAGGGGTCTATGAGGTGGCTCCTCGCCGAAAGGTGCAGGGGGTTTCTCTAGCCTCTGTGTTGAGGGCGCACCGCCTTGCTCTATCTGCTGCCCAGCGAAGATTTATGCAGATGGCTGAGCGTTCTGGCTTGCCTTTTGAAAAACGCCTGGAGGCCATGGGGATTATGTGGGAGGTGGGTGAGTGGTTCATGGTTCAGGCAGCGCGCGACTATGAACCTGCCCTGTTGAGCGATGCTGAGCGGAGAAAGGTCGAAAAACGTGACTTTCTAACTCGTCTTGTGCAGGGGGCTTTGGAAGCGGCGGACGAAGAGCGGCTGGCCAGTCGTCTGGGGCTGCCCGGGGAGCTGGAATATCAGGTAGTTCTGGGGCGGGAGCTCTCCCCGATTGTATGGGCTTCTGAGGTTGAGAGTGCTTTTTCGGGTGTTCTTGCTTCGGCTGTAGCCGATGCGGTTGAGGGGTCCCTGGTGGGGGTGCTTCCAGTCCTTGAGGGGGTGGATGCTGCCATCTCCCGAGCGAGTGAACGGCAGGAGCTTCGCGGTGGAGCTCTGGCTCTTGGCTGCCCCGTGCGTATTGGAAAACTTGCGGAATCACTGGAAGAAGCGCGCGCTGTCTTGGCGTCATTGGAGCCGGGCAGTGTAGGGTGCTTTGATGCGCGCAGTCGGGGTTGGCGCCTAGCGGTTGCGTGTACCCCCTGGCTGGGGGATGTTGTAGAACAGGGATTATTGGCGCCTCTGCGGGAGAATCACGGCGGCGGTGAAGCCCTGCTGATGTATGTGTGGGCGTTTTTGGAGTATGGACGTAGCTATCGAGACGCAGCTCAAGCTCTTTATATCCACGAGAATACTTTGCGTAATAAGGTCGCGAAATTTGAGCAGATCACCGGCTGTAGGTTAAATGACATTGATACCTGTATCGAACTAATGTGGCTGCGGCACGATATGGCCCTAAAGGGTGCTCTCAGTATAGGTGATTCACTCTAAAACACCTTATCAATAAGGTGTATGGACTACTTTAAGTGAATATTTCTTGCCGCCATCGTCATGCTGATTGGAGGTGCCACCGCAGGTGCTGAAGGTACCGTTTATGAAGGAAAAACCTGTGCCGAGTTGGGTGCCATGGTGCGCGAAGCTCAAGAAGCCGGCGATGAGGCACTGGCAGAAGAACTTCAGACCCGCTGCAACCTGGTGATGAATGCTTCTTTCCTGCGCGCTTCTCGCTTTACCTCGGTTGTTTCTTCCGGCCTATCAGCCCTAGTCATGGGACTAGGAGTTGTGCTTGGCTTTATTGGTGCCGCCCCGCTCAAAATTGCTCCGACAAAGGTGGCTGTTACTGCCTGGCCCTCTGAGTCGCAGCAAGCCCCAGCTCTGTTTCTTCACCTCTGCGCGGTGAGTAGAAGCGGGGCTGTTGCCTAGATTACGAGGTGACGCTGCTGGTAAGCTGACCATAGGATAAGGCCCAGTAGCGGGCCAACAGTTTTAGGAAGAAAGAGGACGCCGTGAGCACCCAGCCCCCCGCTTACCCCCAGTCGCAAGCACCTGCGGGCACGGGTGTCCTGCTGCCTCCTGTCCTGGACTACGAAACCCCAGGGGAGCCTGCCCAGTACCGGGTACCAGGCGCCCATCGCCGCCCCTACGGGGAAATGGTGCGTGATAAGCGAGGCCGTGGTTACTACCAGGCGGTCATGGCTTTATCGGTGGGCGTGGTGAGCTGGCTTGTAGTGCTCATGGCGGGCGTTTTTGCCCTGCTGGCTCTCATCCCTGCGGTGGCGGCTATTGTGTTGGGTATCGAAGCCTTACGCGCTCGTAAGCGTCACCCGCGTACCCGTTTTTATGGGCAGACAGCCGGTATGGCCTGGGGCGGTATAGCCCTGGGTATTCTCTGCATCCCGGTGGCGGTCTTCTGTTACTTTATGGTGAGCTGGTTCCTGAACGGAGCTGAAACCGCGAACTGCGAGATTGCCCATGCCGGGGACGAAGAGGCTATCACTCGCTGCATCGAGCGCAACACCAGCTACTAAAAATGAGTGGGGGTCTGTAGCAGCTTTTATTCTTCCCCTAATCATTGAGAGGGCCCATCGCGACCATAGGGGTGTGAGTTACACCTCAATCGCGTTATGATGGGGGAAAGCGCCCCCCAGCACGCCCAGGAGCACCCCGTGACTGAATCAGAAGCACCCGCAGGCCGCTACGAGCAGGACGGCCACGCCCCACGTTTCACGTCGGCTGACCCAGCCCACCCCACAACCGACGGAATCCCCTTTATCTACCCGGCCCACTGGGAGGCGGACGTCGTCCTGCGCGATGGGGCCACCGCCAACCTGCGCCCCGTCGTCCCCACCGACCGGGCAGCCCTCGAAAAAATGTACGCGGGCCAGTCAGAGCGCACCATCTACCTGCGTTTCTTCACTCACAAACCCACTCTGAGCGACAAAGAACTGACCCGGTTCACCACGGTGGACCACAATAACCGGGTTGCCTTCGTCATCATGCTGGGCGATGAAATGATCGGTATCGGCCGCTACGACCGCACCCACAACCCCAGGGAGGCCGAAGTGGCCTTCATGATTTCCGATGCCCACCAGGGGCGCGGCATCGGGTCAATCCTGCTAGAACACCTTGCAGCAGCTGCTAACGAATGCGGTATCGACAGGTTCAGCGCCGAAGTCCTGCCCCAGAACCGCAAAATGCTCAACGTCTTCACCGACGCGGGCTACGAGATTTCCCGCGAATTTGAAGACGGCCTGGTCATGGTCTACTTCAACATCGACCCCACCGACCGCTCCCGCGGCGTGATGGAAGCCCGCGAACACCGCGCTGAAGCCAAATCTATCGCCGAGCTCCTTGCCCCCGACGCCGTTGCCGTGATTGGTACAGCACCCCGCTGGGAGGCCAACGGTCACAAGGTTATTAAAACCCTGGTGGCAGGTGGATTTACCGGTGCCCTCTACGGAGTTAACGAGGAGCAACTGCCTGCCGGTGAGGTACCTATTTACCCCAGCATCGGTGAAGTGCCAGCCCGCGTAGATTTAGCTATTATCGCCGTCCCCATCGCCGAGGTAGCCGCAGCCGTAGAAGCCTGCGGTGAGGCGGGCGTCCGCGGCGTCCTTATCTACACCTCCGGCTACGCGGACGACGGGGCCCGCGGCCGCGCCCGTCAAAAAGCCCTGGTGAAATCGGCCCGTAGCCACGGTATGCGCGTTATCGGCCCTGCCTCCTTCGGCCTGCTGAACAACAACCCTGACGTCCGCCTTGACGCCACTATCAGCGCCCAGGACCCCAAGCCTGGCGCCCTGGGTCTCTTTAGCCAGTCCTCAGCTATCGGCGCCATGTTCTCTAACACCGCCGTCAAGCGCAATATCGGTGTATCGTCCCTGGTTTCAGCGGGCAACCGCGCCGACGTGTCGGGTAACGACATCATGCAGTACTGGGAAGACGACGAAGCAACCCGCGTTTGCGCCCTCTACCTTGAATCTATCGGCAACCCCCGAAAGTTCTCCCGTATCGCCCGCAGGCTCTCCCGTGCCAAACCCGTACTCGTGGCCAAGAACGCTGTGACCGGCCAGCAGCTCCCTCCCGGGCATTCGGGGCGAACCTCCATTGCTCCCACCGAAGCCCTGGACGCTATGTTCAAGCAGGCTGGAGTTATCAGC
This sequence comes from Candidatus Rothia avicola, assembly GCA_019115985.1. Classification (GTDB taxonomy): domain Bacteria; phylum Actinomycetota; class Actinomycetes; order Actinomycetales; family Micrococcaceae; genus Rothia; species Rothia avicola. Next base: position 26,814 of record DXCN01000074.1, read on the forward strand.
GCCGAAACTTTTGACCAGGTGCTCGACGTGGCCCAGGTGCTGGTCTCCCAGCCCCTTCCTGCTGGGCGGCGTGTGGCTATCCTTTCCAACGCCTCAGCCCTAGGGCAGATTATCGCCGACAGATCCGAGGCCCTGAACATCGATGTGCGGGTGACCGAGTCTATGCTGAGGCTTACCGATGACGGTATCGACGGGCTAGAGGTGCTTGAAGACGTAGCAACCAGCGCCCTCGAAGCATCAGATATTGATGCGGCCATTGGCGTCTTCCTCACCGGTGACTCTATCGACCCCAAGGACGTTGCCCGCGTCCTTTACCGCGCAGGCAAGCGCACAGGGAAGCCCGTGGTGGCAGCCTTCCCCGGCACACTCAGCTTTGATGCAGCCCTTCGCGGAATCTGGGAAGACCCGGATGGGCGGACGCCCGCCCCGGCAGAGAAAGACACAGCGGGGGAGAGCACCCCCCTCCTGCAAGAAGGGCTGCCCTGCTTTGAGTCACCGGGGGCTTCTATACTGGCTTTGGCAAGCATCATGGACTATGTGGAGTGGCGGGAGAAGGAAACCGGAGTGCTGGCTACTCCCGAGAACCTCAGCCCCAAGGCTGCGGCCGCTGACATCGCCCAGCACCTGACCCAGGTGAGCGGTGAGAACCTGCTCGATGTACCAGCTTCTGCCACCGAAGAACTCCTTGCCCACTACGGCATTAGCCTGCTGCCCGAATACGGCTTTGACACCGCAGAAGAAGCGGTTGAGGCCGCTGCCCGGGCAGGCGGCTACCCGGTCGTTTTGAAAACAACTGACGACTTTCTGCGCCACCGCATAGACCTGGGCGGTGTGCGCCTGGGCATTGAAAGCGACGCCGAACTCATCAGCGAAATAGCCCAAATGCACCGCGTGCTCGAACCCTATGGCAGGTTCGACCTTACCGTGCAGAAACAGGCCCCAGCCGGTCAAACAGCGGTACTCACCGGTATCGAAGATCCCCTGATTGGCCCCGTGGTCTCCTTCGGCATGGCCGGGGATGCCACCAGTCTGCTGGAAGACTGGGCCCACCGCATCCCACCGCTGACCGAACGGGATGTCTACAAGATGGTGCGCTCGCCCAAGGCAGCAGCCAAACTCTTTGCCGACGGCGACCTGCCCCAGGTGCGGGTTGACCTACTCGAAGACCTCTGCGCCCGGGTAGCCCTGATGAAAGACAACCACCCCGAGATCGCCTACCTTGAGCTCAACCCCGTCCTGCTCTCACAGGAAACCCTCACCGTGGTGGGTGCCAAGATACGCCTGGGCAACCCCCAGCAGCGCACCGATTCTGCCCGCCGAACCATGAGCAGCTAAGTGTGACCTAGCCATGACCTAAGATGGAGGGTAGATTTACTGGCCAGATTCACCCTAGAAAGAGACGAGATGATGAACTTCAGCGCAGCCGAAGCCCTCACCAGGGATATTCAGCAGGCAGGCTTTTACCCCGAGCTCGTTCTCGATACGGTCGATGAAGCCCTGGCGGGGCTGGTACCTACCTCGCACCTGGTTCAGGTAGAGACCCACTTTGACCAGAACGAGGTGCACCGCCACATTACGGTGCTGGTGCTGGCCGGTCAGATACTCCTGGTCGCCCACCTGGATGACCAGAACCTCGACGAAAGTGGCCAGCAGGTGCTCGCCCACGTGTCGGTTGAGACCCTGCACGTGAGCCGCATTCGAACCCTGACCATCAGTTACACCTACCCGCAGCCCCAGCACTACCGGGCCGGTAGCCCCGTTTCAGAAGTCTCGATGCTGATCGCCTGGACGGGCTCCCAGCGCCTTGACGTACAACCGGCAGACTGCCCCGACCCCGCCTGCGATGCCGACCACGGCTACACCGGCATGGGCCCGCGGGAAGACATGCTCCTGCGCGTGAGCGCCCCGGCCGACGGGGAAGAGGCTACCGCCCAGGCCCGGCGCTTCGCCCGCGCACTACGCTCTGCCCACATGGCAGCAATGAACCAGATAGCCGCCCCGGCAGGCGGCTCCGCTCAGGCAGGGGCCTAATATGAGCGTCCTGACCGATTACTGCGGTAACGCCCTACCCACCGAACCCGGCTACGGCGGCAACAACCTAGCTGACCTCTTCGAATCCTGCGGCACCCTGGTCGCCCAGGGGGCTATTACCCCCGACCCGCACCCCCTGCACGGGGCAGGATGTCACGACCTGCTCGGCCTGGCAGACCGCCTACGCGCCGCCGGGGTAGACCCTACCCGCTACCGCAGCGTCTGCCTGGTTATGGTCGATGGGCTGGGGCAGAGCCTGCTGAATGCCTACGGCTCCTACGCCCCCTTCCTGAAGAAGGCAACCCAGCTCGGCCCGATTCACTCGGCCATCCCCTCAACCACGGTGGCTTCACTCAGCAGCCTGGGAACAGCGACCCCGCCGGGCTACCACGGCATGGCCGGGTACGAGGTGAAAAACCCGGCTACCGGGGCCGTGATGAACCAGCTGTCGGGGTGGGACAAGGCCGTTGACCCCCACCAGTGGCAGCCCCACCCCACGGTCTTTGAGCGCTACCAGAACCACCTGGATGTGGCTACCGTGTCGCTGAGCAAGTATGCGGGCACCGGTCTGAGCGAGGCTGGCCTGCGGGGCGGACGCTTTGTGCACGCAGCCGGGTACGCCGCTCGTACCACCCTGGCTGCTAGTTTGCTGAATTCCCGTAAACCGTCCCTGGTCTACCTCTACTGGGGGGAAATTGACCAGACCGGGCACAAGTTCGGTACCCGGTCTGACCAGTGGCTAGAGCAGCTGGAAGAGCTCAACCTCGCGTTGAAATCGCTGGCTCGTCGGCTGCCCCCGCACGTGCTGTTGCTGGTGACGGCAGATCACGGCATGGTCGATATCGCACCTGAGAACCGCATCGACTACTCGGGGGATACGGCTCTGCTGGATAACATTGAGCTGACGGCGGGCGAACCCCGCATGGTGCAGCTTTACTTGAAAGACACCAGCGCTTCTGCCCGCCAGGACGCCCTGGGCCGGTGGGCAGATGCTTGGGGGGATCAGGCCTGGGTCTTTGACTCAGAAGAACTCTTTGAGGCCGGCTATTTTGGGCAGCCGGTAACCGACGAGGCCCGCCGCCGTATCGGCGATATTATCGTGGCTGCCCGCGAACCTATCGCCCTCTACGACATGCGGCATTACAAGCCCCAGGCCCTGCAGATGGTGGGCCAGCACGGGTCTCTCACACTTGAGGAAACGCAGGTGCCCCTGCTGATGCTACCCACCGGCTAGAACCGGTGCGGACGCCCGACCCGCCGCATGAGGCTAGGGGCCGGTAGTTGCCGCTAGGGTGGGAGCTAGGCTACTACCGTCAGCGGCCGGAGCGGTAGGGAGGCTGGCTGCGCTGGCGGTCTCGGTGGCAGAGCCGGTTTCAACGGGGCGGCTAGGTTCGTCAATGGGAGCCGCATCGGTGGGAGCTACCACCTCGGCAGGGGTTGTAGCTACCGGTGTGGGTTCAAGGGTGAGGGTTTCTTCCGCCGCCGGGGTCTCTTCAAGAGTGGGCTCGGGCTGGGCGGTTTCTACCGCTGATTCAAGCGGGGTGGGCTCCAGGGTTGCTTCGACTACGGGGGCCTCCTGGGTGGGGGCGTAGAGCACACTGCCGGGGGCCACGGGCTCTTCGGTGCCGCCATCCTGCTCCGTGACGGTGGGAGCCTTGGTGTTAAAGCTGGGTACCGGCGCTGCTGCTGAGCTCTCTGCTGCCGACGAGCTGGCCTCTGCCACTGTGGGGCTGGGGGTTACCTCCACCGTGGTTTGGTGAGAGGCATCGTCGTTCAGGGGGAGCAAGAAAGCAGCAACCAGGGCGATAGCAGCGGCGGTGAGTACCGCGGAGCCCACAAAGAAGACCTTTGAGGCGGTCTTGCGGTCGTCCTGCTCGTCTGCTGCATTCGGAGGTGCTAGGCGGTCACGTTCAGCTGCTGCGGCGGCCAGGGCTGCCTGCCTGCGGGCTTCTTCTGCCCGCTCGGCCTCTTTCGCTGCAGCTTTTTCAGCGGCCCGATCAGCCCGTCGTTCTTCGCGGGTGAGCTTTTCGACCACGTCCCCGTTGCGCATGAGACCAAAAGCTAGGGAATCGTCGTCCGTGTCGATTACGGCGCGGGTGCTCCCGCTATCGGCAGTCACGTACTCGTAGCCCTTTGCCAGGGGAAGGGCTTCGGTCGCATCGTCGGCAGCGCCCTCGGGCGCAGGAGTAGGTAGAGCCTCGGTGGCGTCGTCGGCGGTAGGCTTCTGGTCGTCAGAATTGGGTGACTGGTGGGAACGGGGCGTGGTCACGTTTTCCTTATCAAGTGTTTCTAAGCCCTTTACCCGTGTGCGAAACGGTTGCGACGTGGGCTGGTGCGGTGAAAATAAGAGAGATTACTGTATCTAGTGTACGCGCTGAAAGCTTGCTGGTGCTGTGGTGCCTCTAACGAAAACACCCGTGAAATCGGCGACTTCCCTTGGCCCCTACACCAGTAAGAGCAAAGCCCCGCGTCCTTTCCCCAAAGGGGCGGACGCGGGGCTTGGGTAGGCGCTGCTGGCGGCAGGTTTAGCGGCGCTGGTTGCCGAAGATGATGTCATCCCAGCTCGGTACGCTGGTGCGTTTGGCCCGGCCGGCCTTGGGCTGCTGGGCCTTAGGCTCTTCTTCTACCTGCTCGGCCTGTGCTTCAGGGGCACCTTCTGCAGCCTCGGTAAGGGGAGCCTCAGCCTCCTGGAAGTCAGCTTCGCGCTGGGGCTCCACAGCGACGGGCGAGCCAACGGTGCCCTGGCCCTGCTCATCAGGCAGGGAACCCTGAGCACTTGGAGTCTCGGCGGGCAGGGGAGCTTCCTCAAGAGCTACCGGAGCTTCGGAGCCCATCTCGCTAGTCTCCTCAGGCACCTGCTGCCCTACGCTATTTTCGCTAGTGGCATTTTCACTAGCGGTATTTTCGGTAGCGGCAGTCTGCTGCTGGGGTACTTCTTCGGCTACCGGCGCAGCAGGTTCTTCGGCTTCAGGGGCAGGCTCGGCCTGCACCTCGGCCACGGGGGCGGGGCGGGAGCTGCGGCGGGCGCGTTCGAGCAGGTCAGCTAGCTTGCGCTCGCTGGCAGGATCAAAGGAGCGGACGCCGCGACGGGCGGTCAGCTCGTCGAGCAGCTCGTTCTGTTCCTTCTGCTCGGGGATGCTCACGCGGGCGATGCGGGGCTCGGCAACCTGAACACCAACGGTGGCGGGAGCAGCCTGCTCGGGAACGTCGCCTGCTACCTCGTCCTGGGATGCAGCTGCCTGCTTGGCCGGGCCCGGAATGGGGGCATCATGGGAGTGATCGCGGCCCATGAGGAAGTAGGCAGCTTCGTTTGAAGCGTAGATGCTCTGGTTGGCTGGGTTGAAGTTCCACCGGGCGGGGAACATGACTCCGCGGGGCAGGTTAGCCTGGGCGTCCTCGTCCAGCTCTACATCAACAGACACGGTCCACTGGCCTGATTCCTGCTGCCAGGTGCTCCACTCCATCGAGGCTTGGGAGAAGTCGAAGCGTTCAGATACAGCTTCGATGTGCTGGTTGAGGCTTTGTGCTGCTCCACCCTGACCGGGGGCAGGGGAGATGACCACAGTGCGGGCTGTCTGGATGATGTTGGCGCGTTCAGCGACGATGGGCCACTCGTAGCGGCGCACGCGCTCTGGCTCCCACCCTGACTCTGCGGCAATCTCTTCAACCGTTGCGCCCTGGCGGAAGCGGGTCTGGATGTCGCGGGGACCAAAGGCTCCGTTAGCGCTGCCGCCGCGCAGGGGGCTGATACGGCGGGCTCGGGCAATGCTCTGCCGTAGGTTCTGGTCGATGGGCAAAAGGTAGGTTGCACCGTCAGATGATTCGAGGACGAGGTTTTCACCGTCGTCGTGAATGCCAGCAAGTCGCAGTTCTCGCACTGCTCGGTCTCCTTAGATGGGGCCGGGCACCACCTCAACAGAGAGGGGTGCTCACTTCAATCTTTACACTTACTTGAAAGACTACCGGCTCAAGCTGTGCTTGAAAGCTAAAGTAGCTGGGGGCAGGAGCGAAGTTTTGAAAAAACCCGGTTGTTCAAGGGTTTTTCGCTCAAGTTCAGCAAGAGCTTGAAATATTTTTCTTACCCCGAGGCAGCCCCGGTCAGTCCTTTGTGACTCGCTGAGAGAGAACATGAAGTTTGCACTTGCATTATCGGGGGCAATGGTGAACAATTCTACCCGTCACCTCAACACAGTCGTAGACCCTGACGAGCACAGAGTTGGTCGACACCAAGACCGAGGTACAGGTACCCCAGACCAAACAGAGGGGGTATCTACCCTTCGCACACTTAATACGGAGAAAACCATGGCAACCGATTACGATGCACCTCGCAAGCAGGACGAAGAGAGCAAGGACCAGTCCTTTGAGGAGCTGCGTTCACGCCCCTCAGAAATGCAGTCAGGTGCAGTGGATGAGGACGAAAACGCAGCGGCCGAAAGTTTTGAGCTGCCCGGTGCTGACCTCTCCAATGAAGAGCTGAACGTTGTGGTGCTCCCCGCACAGGACGACGAATTCACCTGTGCCTCTTGCTTCCTGGTGCGTCATCGCTCCCAGATTGCCCGCGAAGAGGGCGACCTCAAGTTCTGCATCGAGTGCGAGAGCTAAAGACTAAGAAACTTCAAAAGTAAGAGGGCGGGCCCGCGTTAGGTAACGCGGGCCCGCCCTCGTATTGCCTAGAGATGATGTCTGCCAGGTGCTTAGCAGCCTTTTGTCGTCTTAGTCCTCTTCGGGCAGACCCTCATTCAGGATGGCGGCAATTTTTTCGGGGTGGCGGGAGGACGCAATCCAGTAGGGAGTGGGGTCTGCCGGGTCAGTGATCTGAATACGAATCACCGAGGTAATCCACCCGCGGAAACACATGTAGGCGCGGCCATCGAGTGCCGGGCCGGTAGCGAGGTAGGCGTCTTCGCCTCGGAAAGCGTAGGCTCGACCAACATAGTCACGTTCGATACGGGCCCTACCGAAGCGTACGGTGGTCTCGGTAATTTCGATGGTGGGGGAGCTGCCGTAGAGTAGTCCGCCGACCAGTAGGAACATCACGATACCGGCAACGATACCAGCGGTGATATTAATCGGTGCACCGACCAGGAAAGATGCTAGACCAACGCCCAGGCAGGCTATCCACAGGCCGATTCCGGGGGCCAGTCGTTCACGGTACAGCACGGTGGGGGCGGTAGCAGGCATAGCTTCCTTCGACGAGGGACAAACTGTGAAGTAGTGAGCCGGGGCAAACCCGGTGCACAGGTTCTAGTCTAAGGGGTTTTGGCGCCCGATGTGGGCGGCACCGGAGCGCTTAAGCCGGTACAGTAAAGAGGGTGATGAACCAGCTTAAGATTGATGTCAAGATGCTCGATGAGGGAATTGAGCCCCCCGCCTACGCCAAGCCCGGGGACGCGGGCGCTGATTTGCGCTCGCGCGTGAACCTCACCCTGCAACCGGGTGAGCGGGCCCTGGTGCCGACCGGCGTGGCGATTGCCCTGCCTGATGGCTATGTGGGTCTGGTGCACCCCCGTTCGGGTCTGGCTGCTCAGCACGGCATTACGATTGTGAACGCACCGGGCACTGTTGATTCCGGGTATCGAGGTGAGCTCATGGTCTGCCTGCTCAATACCGACCGGGAGCAGGCTTTTGAGATTCAGCGCGGTGACCGCATTGCCCAGCTGGTTATTCAGCGGTTTGAGTCGGCAACTTTTAATGTGGTGCAGAGTTTGAGCGAAACTGAGCGTGGAACTGCCGGGTTCGGTTCGACGGGCGTACAGTAAGAGCAGTAGATAGGCGAGGGCCGAAGGAGGCACCATGTTTGGTTTTGGTAAGAAAAAGAATGACGCGCACGCCGCGACTGAGCGTGAGCAGGGCGCAGTAGCTGCCGCTGTAGAGAGCGAGGAGAAAGAAACCGCCGCTGAAGAGGCACCTGCTGAGGCTACCCAGGGCGGCACCCAGCAGCCTACCGCGCAGGAGGAGCCTGTGGCGTCCTTCGTGGAATTTACCCGTGATCATGGCCCCTTTGACATCACCGAGCAGCGTACCGGCTCTAGCTACATCGACCTGGGAGGCCTGCTGGTCAAGAGCAACCCCGGGCTGAACCTGCGCCTTGAGGTGGACCAGAAGACCCAGCAGGTTATCGCGGTGACCCTGCAGCTGGGTGAGGGGACCCTGCAGGTGCAGGCTTTTGCGGCTCCTAAGAGCCGCGGTATCTGGGATGAGATTCGTAAGGAACTGTCTGAGAGCGTGCGCCGCCAGGGTGGCCAGGTTGATATCAAGGACGGCCCCTTCGGGCGTCAGCTGATTTCCCGCGTACCCGCTGAACTTCCCGACGGACGTAAGGGCTTCCGTATTGCTCGCTTTGTGGGTGTGGACGGCCCCCGCTGGTTCGTCCGCGGTGTCTTCTCGGGCAAGGCCGTGCTACCCGGTGAGAGCGCTACCGCCCTTGAAGAGGTCTTCCGCACCATCGTGGTCAACCGCGGTTCTGACCCCATGCCCCCGCGCGACCTGCTGCCCATGCGCGTACCCCAGAACATTCAGGACGCCGCCGCCCAGGCCGCAGCGGCTGCCCAGGCTGAGAAGAAGCCCACCGTTGAGGTGCCCCGCCGCGGCCCCGAAATCACTGAAATTGGTTAGCGCCCATGCCTGAGACTGAGTCTCCCTTTACCCAGCAGCGGGCTGCCGGGCCGGTGACCCGCCTGGAAGAGTACCCCGAGCGGTTTCGCGCTAGGGCCGCCGGGCGGGTGACCCGCGTGCACATGTCGCATGTGGGGGCTAATCCCCGGTTTGAGGTGACCTTGCTGGTCGATAAGTCTAAGCCCCTGCCTCCGGCTAAGACCCACCCCATGACGGGTATGCCCATTGCAGAGACCGGTGAAGATCTTGACGATACCACCGATGTGAGCACCACCGAAGACACCTCAACCGGCCAGATTTCTGTGCTGGATGAGGAGACCGGCTTCACCACCCGGTTTAGCGTCAACCGGGCGGCTCCCCGGGTACTCTACCCGGAGTTCCCGCCCCTGAGCCCAGGTACGGTGCTGACCCTGATTTGGCAGGGCCAGCGTCAGGTACCGGGAATAGAGGCAGGTGGCTATCTTCGGGTCTCGGGTATGCTGAGCACCCGTGAGAAACCCCTCATGTACAACCCGCGCTACGAGATTGTTCCGGCCCTCTAGTAGCAGGCACAGGGACGCCGGCCCCACCTTCGGCGAAGAAGGTGGGGCCGGCGTCCTTTTTGCTGGAAAGCACGAAGGGGGCTAGCTGAAGAGGGCGCGGATGTCGTCCTCACCGGTGGGGGTGGTGATGAAGAAGAGTTCGTCGCCGCCCTCAATTACGTCGTCCCCGCTGGGGGTAATGGGTACTCCGTCGCGGAGGATGGCGGTGAGGGTGGTTTCGTAGGGCCACTGAACGTTATCGACGGTGTGGCCAATAATCGGGTGGTCGGTGGGCACGGTGTACTCGACCAGGGTGGCGGTGCCGGTCTTGAGGGTCAGCAGGCGCACGACGTCGCCCACCTCAACGGCTTCCTCGACCAGCGCGGTCATGAGGCGCGGGGTAGAAACCGCAACGTCCACGCCCCAGGCGTCGTCGAAGAGCCACTCATTTTTGGGATTGTTCACGCGGGCCACGGTTCGGGGCACCCCGAACTCGCTGCGGGCCAGCAACGATACCACCAGGTTGGTTTTATCGTCGCCCGAGGCCGCCACAATGACGTCCGCGTTCTCGGGTTTGGCCTGGCGCAGGACGGACAGCTCGCAGGCGTCCCCAATCACCCAGTGGGCGTGCTGAATATCGCTGCGGGAAATCACCTCGGGCTTGAGGTCGATAATGGTGACCGTGTGGCCGTGGGAGAGTAGCTCGCGGGCGCTTGATGAGCCCACCGAGCCAGCGCCGATAACGATTACTTCCATTCCAGATCCCCCTCAGCGTTGCGTGCCGGGGGAGCACCCAGCACCCTGGCAATGTCGTTGATGTCTTCGGTGCGCATCATGGCATGCACCGTATCGCCCTGCTGGTAGGAGGTCTCCTTGGTGGGGAGCATACCCTCCCCAAACCGGGTCAGGTAGGCTACGCGCACACCGGCAGCCTGCTCAATCTCGGTCAGGGCGTGCCCAGCCCAATCCTCGTGCAACTGTAGCTCACCGAGCATCAGGCGGCCCGAAGCCTCACGGAAATCACCGGCCATAGCTTGCTCCGGCAAAATGCGGCGCAGCACCTGGTCGGTCGACCAGCGCACCGCAGCTACCGTGGGAATACCCAGACGCTGGTAGAACTCAGCCCGGTTGGGGTCGTAGATACGGGCCACCACGTGCTGCACCCCAAAGGTCTCACGGGCCACACGAGAGGCAATAATGTTGGAGTTATCGCCAGAAGACACCGCAGCAAAAGCGTAGGCGTGCTCAATACCGGCCCGCTTGAGGGTTTCGCGGTCAAAACCCACACCGGTCACCTTCTTACCCGCAAAATCTTTGCGCAACCTGCGGAAAGACCGGTCATCCTGATCGATTACAGCAACCGAATGACCCGCATCTTCTAGGGTATGGGCCAGCATAACGCCCACACGACCAGCACCCATAATCACAAAATGGGGCACTTAGCACCTCACGAAACCACGACGGAAACAAACATAAACCCCGCACAGCAGGGTTGCCTCTAGTCTACGCCCGGCGGCCCCACCACCCAACCGGCGCGCCATAGCTGCGCGGGGGGCGTCCTCACCCACGAGCAAAATGTGGTGTGTATAGCTGTGTTTTCCCCGTTCTACCGACTACGGTTAGAGCCTGTGAGAAATATTAGGAGCATGGCCACCCGCCTGATTTTTGGTGCCCCCGTCACCAGTAGACACGCCAAGAAGGGCAATCTGCCCAAACGCCGTGCCCTACCCCTCTTCGGGGCGGACGGATTCTCGTCGGTTGCCTATGCCCCCGACGAAATTCTGCTGACCCTGCTCCTGGCCGGCCACGGGGCCCTAGCCTACTCGCCCCTGGTGGGGCTGGGCATTGCCCTGATTCTACTGGTCGTGGTGGGCGCCTACCGCTACAACATCCAGCATGTGGGGGAGCGCGGCGACTTCTCCCTGGTACACCAGAACCTAGGGATAACCGCCGCTATCGTGCTAGGGGCTGCCCTGATGGTTGACTTTATGCTCACGGTTGCGGTGTCGCTGTCTTCTGCCGCCCAGTACCTTGAATCGATTACCCCGGTACTGCTGGGACATCAGCAGCTGATTGCCTGTTCCCTCATTGCTCTGGTGACCTTTATCTGCCTGCGCGGCCTCAAGGTGATGCTGCGGGTGTCGCACCTTCCCTCCTACGTCTTTTTGGTGCTGCTTGCGGTAACCGTGGCCTGCGGTCTCATTGCGGACGCCACCGGTCAGCTTGGGCGCGCGGTATCGGCTGAGTACACGGTGATGGTACCCGATGATGCTGCCGAGGTGCTGACCACCCAGCTCGGGGTTGGCCTGCTTTTGGTGAGGGCTTTTGCCTCCGGTTCTGTGGCGCTGACCGGGGTAAACACCGTCAGTAACGCCGTGAAGGCCTTTGCCCCGCCGCGTCAGCGCAACGCGGCCACCAGCCTGATGGTGATTGGCGGCCTGTCTGCCCTCTCCCTGCTGGGAGTCCTCTACCTGGCCCGGCAAACCGGGGTGGTCAGCGTCCTTGACCCGGCTCAGGGGCTCCTGATTAACGGGCAGCCCGCGGGCGAAGACTTTCACCAGGTACCCGCTCTACTCCAAATCACCGATGCTATCTTCGGCATTCCCCTGGCCAGCGTCCTGCTGGGCGCAGCCACCATCGGCGTGCTCATCGTGGCGGCCATGACGGCCTTCACCGGCTTCCCCATGCTAGCGACCACCATCGCCGCGAAACAGTACCTACCGGTGCACCTCTCAGCGCGCAGCTCCACCGTGCTCTACGCCAACGGTGTGCTGGCCCTGGGGTCCAGCTCTATGCTGCTGGTCGCTATCGTCGGCCCCAACGTGCACGCCCTGGTGCAGATGTACATCGTGGGCGTCTTCACCGCCATGACCCTCACCCAGTACGCGGTACTCCGCAACCGCTGGCAGGCCCAGCGCATCACCCTCGATACCAAAAAACGTCGCACCCTCTGGCGCGACATTGGCATCAGCGCCATCGGCACCGGGGCCTCGGTTACCGTGCTCGTGGTCATTATTCTTACCAAGTTCACCCACGGTGCCTGGGTCACCGTGCTGCTCATTCTTCTTCTGACCTGGCTCATGATCAAAACCAACAAACACTACAGCAGTATTGACCGGCAGCTAGCCCTCTCAGCCGACCCCGAACAACTGGCCGCAGACCGGGCCCTGCCCTCCCGCGTCCACGCCCTCATCTACGTTGAGCGGGTGCGTAAACCCGTACTCCGGGCCCTCGCCTACGCACGGGCCTCCCGTCCCTCGTCCATCGAAGCTCTCGTGGTGAACGTGGATGATGCCCGCACCCGCGAAAACATCGACACCTGGGAGGCCCTCGAACTGCCCGTCGACCTGACCGTGCTGGACTCGCCCTACCGCAACCCGTCTGCAAGCGTACTGGACTACGTGCAGCGGATACGCCAAAAGTCCCCCCGCGACGTGCTCGTGGTCTATCTGCCCGAATACGTGGTACCTCACTGGTGGCAGGGCTTCTTCCACCGCCGCACCGTGCACAAACTCAAAGCCCGCCTGCGCCACGAACCGGGCGTCGTTGTAGCATCCGTGCCCTGGCAAATCGAACGATAAAATAAAAACCCACCGAGCCACCCTCAAAGCGAGAAACACATGTCTACCGTCCCCACCACACCCGAACCCGCTATCGGTGACCTCCTAGAACTCACCCCCGAGCGTCCGGCCCACGGCGGCGCCCTTGTTGCTAGAGCGGGTGGCCGTGTCATCTTCGTCCGCCACGGCATCGTGGGGGAGCGAGCAACCGCCCGCATCACCGGCCGCGGCCCCAAGGGCCGCTTCTTCTTCGCAGACGTCGTCTCCGTGGAGGACCCCGCACCGGAGCGCCGCCCCCACCCCTGGGCACCGGCGGACGCGCTCGCGTCCGCTCACCCCCTCGGCGGCATGGAATACGGCCACCTGGACCTAGCGACCCAGCGGGCCTACAAGCAGCAGATCGTGAAGGAACAGCTGGTGCGCCTGGGCGGAGTGCCTGAAAATCACCCCTTGCTGGCTTCCCTGCCCGTTCACGCCCTGCCCGGCGATAACCGGGGGGTGCACTGGCGCACCCGCGTGCATTTTGCGGTGGAACGCGAAAGCCAGCAGATTGCCATGTTCCCGCCCTCTAGCTCAACCCCCGTGCCCGTCACCGGTTTTCCCCTGGCTGATGAACGCATTGAGGCCCTAGAGCTGCACCGCCTCAAGCTGGCCGGTATCACCCGGGTCGATGTGGCGGTCTCTGCAACCAATATGCTGGCGGTGGTCTTTACCGTATCTTCCAGAACCGTGCCCGCCGATGTCGCTGAGGGAATTGAGGCCCAGGCCCGAGCCCTGTGGGGGTCGCTGGAAGAGCGCATGATTACCCTGGTCTTTACCCCCGAGAAAAAGGGCGGACGCCGCCGCGGCGCCAAACCTGCTGACGTCATCGCCGGTGCCGCCAGCCCCAACCTGCTGGAGACCGCCACCGTCTACGCCCAGGACTTCTACTGGAACGTGGCCGCTACCGGCTTTTGGCAGATCCACCGGGCCGCCCCCGAGGTGCTGGGCAACGCCGTTCTTGAGGCTGCCCGCCTGAAAAAGGGGATGACGGTCTATGACCTCTACGCAGGTGCTGGCTTCTTCACCGCCCTGGCTGCTGACGCGGTGGGGGACAGGGGTACGGTGCTGTCAGTTGAGGGATCCTCGGTGACCAGTAGCAACGCGTCCGAGAACTTTGGCGACGAAGGCCCCTCACGTACCCACAGGTCTGAGCGGACGCGCGTGCGCGTGGAACGCGGGGATGTCGCCCGGGTGCTTGAGAAGATCAGCTCTGAGGTGGCCGAGGGGCGCTACGCCGCCCCGGACGTGGTGATGTGCGACCCGTCTCGGGAGGGCGCTGGTCGAGCTGTGATGGAGCAGGTTTCTGCCCTGGCTCCCCAGCGTATTGTGTATGTTGCCTGCGACCCGGCCGCTCTAGGGCGCGACACCGGCTACCTGCGCGCAGCGGGCTGGCGTCTTGTACGCGTCGAAGCCTTCGATATGTACCCCAACACCCACCACGTGGAAGCGGTGGCGGTGTTTAGCCGGTACGGGGCCTATAAGCAGAGGTTTTTATCGTAGGAACTGTACTGATGTTAGTTTGCTGTACCAAGGGGAGAACGGCAGATGCCCACACTATGGTTTGTTACGGCTAGTGAAGCTTTGAGAGAAGGCAAAGCCTGGTGACTGTAGAGTTCTGCTAGATAGGTGTGTAAAGGCTCTGGGCAGGGGATATCTGGGTGTTCAAGAAGAGCTGTGAACCATGATCTGACTTCTTGGGGGTAGAGGTTGCCGCCAATAGATGAGATTCGGGAACACCCTGCCTGTATGTTCTCAGGGAGGCTGACTTCGCCCCCTGCATATATAGGAAGGTGAGGCAGGTTCTTCTTGATTGCCTTGACCTGTGCTGGCCCTGCGGCCTCTTTGATACCTGCTAGGTTCGGGATATCTGCGAGCTTTTCGAGCGTTTCAAGCGAGAGATTGAAGCCGGTGCGGGCTGGGTTGTTGTAGAGCACCACTGGTTTGCTAGTTCGGCCTACGAGCTCACGAACATAGTAGATAGCCTCTGACTGGGTAGGGCGGATATAGGGAGGGAAGCCCAATACCATGCCGGTAATATAAGGTGCTTTGTGGAGTTCACTGACCAGCTGCATAGCTTCTTTGAGTCGGATGCTAGCTACCCCAAAGAGAAGTTCGAAGCCTTGAGATGTCGCTAGATTACCCAATCCAGCTAGGAGCTCCAGCTTTTCCGCTATCGAAAGACTGTGCTGCTCTCCGGTACTTCCGGAGACCATGACGGAATCGGTGCCCTGTTCAATGAGCCACTCTATATGTCTTAGGGTTGCTCCTGTATCTAAGGTTTCATCGGCAGCAAAGGCGGTGGGGACGGCGACATGAAATGTTTGTTCAAGCATGGGGCATCCTTATGCTAAGAAAGTTCTAGGGGTAGGTACTTGGGGTGCTCAGTAAGGTGTAATTGGTAGTGAATGACCGAAAGTAGTACAACGGGGATAACCCGAAGACGGTTCAGGGCCTTCAGTGTGAAATCTACCTTACGGTAAAAAGACTGAGCGACTTGATGAAGAAGTACAGCTACACAAAGGTACCCTTAAATCAGAAAAACCCACCTAGTTGGTGGGTTTTTCTGATGTAGATGGTACCTACCGGCGGGGCAGGGTTGGGTGGGCCAGAGAGGCAGGCGTCAGCTCAGGCGGTCAGTCTGGTCGTCCCACTCAGCTACTACTGCGCGCAGGGCCTCTTCCTTGGAACGAGCGTGGTGGCCACAGAAGAGCAGGTCAAGACCTGACTCCATCACCACACGCACATAGGCCTGGGCACCGCAGGCATCACACCGGTCAGCAGCAGTCAGTTCGCGGCGGGTCTCAAGAGTTGCACTCACGGTAGGCTCCTTTCAAAAGCTTTCTTCCTCACCCTCCATACAACCACCGACCGGGCAGCCCCGCACGTCCTTTCGCCCACAGCGCTAAACCCGCCCTCCCCGCCTGCCGGCCGCGGGCGTCCGCGCAGCCAAAGCCCCGCCAAACCGAACACGTGTACTACACTAGATAGGCACCCCGTCCATACCAGCAGGAGAGTTTCGTGGCAGCAAACAACTACACCGCCCGCAACCTATCGGTGCTCGAAGGCCTCGAAGCCGTGCGCAAGCGCCCCGGCATGTACATCGGCTCCACCGACTCGCGCGGCCTTATGCACTGCCTCTGGGAAATCATCGACAACTCGGTTGATGAGGCCCTGGCCGGGTATGGGCAGTCCATCCAGGTCATCCTCTATAAGGACGGCTCAGTTGAGGTTCAGGACGACGGCCGCGGCGTGCCCACCGACATCGAACCCCGCACCGGCCTCTCCGGCGTTGAGGTGGTCTACACTAAGCTGCACGCCGGCGGTAAGTTTGGCGGCGGCTCCTACAACGCCTCGGGCGGCCTGCACGGCGTGGGTGCCTCGGTCGTCAACGCGCTCTCTTCCCGCCTGGACGTACAGGTGGACCGCGGTGGCAAGACCTACCAGATGAGCTTCCGCCACGGCGTGCCCGGCATCTTCGAGGACACCCGCACTCCCAAGCCCGATGCCCCCTTCACCGCCTCCTCCGATGCCCTGCAGGTGGTGGGCAAGGCTAAGCGCGGGGTCACTGGCACCCGCGTGCGCTACTGGGCCGACCCCATGATTTTCACTCCGGACGCCCGGTTCAGCTACGAGAACCTGGCAGCCCGTGCGCGCCAGACCGCTTTCCTGATTCCCGGCCTGCGCATTGCCGTGCGCGACGAGCGCCGCCTGCCCGGTACACCCGGCGAGTTCGAGACCGTTGAGGAGGTCTTCCAGCACGACGGCGGTATCTCCGAGTTTGTGGACTACCTGGCCCATGACCAGGCCGTGACCGACATCTGGCGCTTCACCGGCACCGATACCTTCACTGAGACCGTCCCTGTGCTTGACGCCGAGGGGCACTCCCAGCTGACCGAAGTGGAGCGCGAGTGCGAGGTTGATGTTGCCCTGCGCTGGGGCACCGGCTACGAGACCAAGCTCAAAACCTTCGTCAACATCATCGCCACCCCCAAGGGCGGCACCCACCAGACCGGCTTCGAGCAGGGCCTGCTTAAGACCTTCCGCAAGCACATCGCCGATAATGCGCGTAAGTTCAAGGCGGGCACCGACAAGATTGAAAAGGACGACGTGCTAGCGGGGCTGACTGCCGTGCTCACCGTGCGTTTGGCTGAGCCCCAGTTTGAGGGTCAAACCAAGGAGATTTTGGGTACTCCGGCGGTGCGCCAGATTGTCTCTAAGGTGGTCGCCAAGCAGCTGGCGGCCAAGCTGAACTCCACCGCGCGGGGCGAGAAGACCCAGGCGGCAGCTGTTTCTGAAAAGGTTGTTGCCGAGATGAAGTCGCGTATCTCCGCGCGAGTTCACAAGGAAACCCAGCGCCGCAAGAACGCCCTGGAAACCTCGTCGATGCCCACCAAGCTGGTGGACTGCCGCTCCACCGACGTGGAGAAGTCCGAACTCTTCATCGTGGAGGGCGACTCGGCCCTGGGTACTGCTCGCCTGGCGCGCTCATCGACCTATCAGGCCCTTCTGCCCATTCGCGGCAAGATCCTGAACGTACAGAAGGCCTCGCTGACAGATATGCTGGCGAACGCCGAGTGCGCCGCCATTATTCAGGTCATTGGCGCCGGTTCTGGCCGCACCTTTGATCTAGAGCAGAAGCGCTACAACAAGATCATTATGATGACGGACGCGGACGTGGACGGCGCCCACATCCGCACCCTGCTGCTGACCCTCTTCTACCGTTACATGCGTCCGCTAGTAGAAGCCGGCCATGTTTACGCCGCTGTGCCGCCCCTGCACCGGGTTGAGATAGTCAACCGGGGTAAGGCCAACGAGATGGTCTACACCTATTCTGAGAAAGAACTGCACGAGCTGCTCGACCGGCTTGAGGCTGAAGGTAAGAGCTATAAGGAGCCGATTCAGCGCTACAAGGGCCTGGGTGAGATGGACGCCGACCAGCTGGCTGAGACCACTATGGACCCCCGCCACCGTATGCTCCGCCGCGTGCGGGTCGAGGACGCTGAGGCTGCCGAGCGGGCCTTTACCCTCTTGATGGGTTCTGAGGTTGCTCCGCGTAAGGACTTCATCATTCGCGGTGCGACCAAGCTCGACCATACGGCCATTGACGCATAGATCAAGGACGCACGGTGCAGAAGACTGCACCGCTCAAGAATTCCTCAACCCGCCGGATTCTACGGTCAGTTTACGGGCCCTTCAGGAGTAAACTGTTGTGTATGACACATGCAATGAAGCACCCTGTGACCGTAACCGTAACCGGCGCCGCTGGCCAGATTGGCTACGCCTCCCTCTTCCGTATTGCTGCCGGTGAGATGCTAGGACCCGACACGCCTGTTCGTCTGCGCCTGCTTGAGATTCCTGCTGGTTTGAAAGCAGCTGAAGGCACCGCGATGGAGCTTGCCGACTGTGCCTTCCCCCTGCTTGAATCTGTAGATATCACCGACGACCCCTCTGTCGGCTTTGACGGCGCCAATATTGCCCTGCTCATTGGTTCCCGGCCCCGTACTAAAGGTATGGAGCGTGCCGACCTGCTCGAAGCAAACGGTGGTATTTTCTCGGTGCAGGGGAGGGCTATTAACGATCGGGCAGCTGACGATGTGAAGGTGGCTGTGGTGGGCAACCCGGCGAATACGAATGCTTTGATTGCCGCTTCTCATGCTCCGGATGTTCCCCTGGAGCGTTTTACGGCCCTGACCCGCCTGGATCATCACCGTGCTGTGGGGCAGCTGGCTGCGGCCACTGGTGCTACCGTGCCCGAGATTGACGGCATCACCATCTGGGGTAACCACTCTGCCAGCCAGTACCCGGATCTTTTCCAGGCCACCGTCAGCGGCCGCCCCGCTATCGACGCCCTTGCCGACAAGAACCTTGGCCAGACCTGGATCGAAGAAACCTTCATCCCCACCGTTGCCCAGCGTGGAGCCGAAATTATCGCGGTGCGCGGTGGTTCGTCCGTCGCCTCCGCTGCCCACGCTGCCCTGGCCCATGTGCGTGACTGGGTGCTGGGTACGGGGGAGGGCTGGACCTCTATGGCCGTGCCCTCGGATGGCTCCTACGGTGTCCCCGAAGGGACTATGAGTTCCTTCCCGGTGCGTTGTGCCGGTGGTGAGTATGAAATTGTTCAAGGGCTTGAACACTCTGAGTTTTCTCAAAAGCGCATTGCGGCTTCTGTCGCTGAACTGGTTGAGGAACGAGAGGCAGTGGCTCAGCTAGGGCTACTGGGAGTAAGGCCTTAAAAATATACGAGAATTCTCTTGACACCCTGAAAGTGAGACTTTAGTGTGTTGTACATCAACTTCAGTTGATGACTTTCATAAGGGGGCGCGGTTGCCCTCTCAAGCAAGAAAGGAGAAGGCGATGAAGCCTTCGAAACTTAAGGCACTTGTTGCTGGTTTTGCCCTTGCGACTAGTATGTTGATTCACGCACCGCATGCAGAAGCATTGGGAGATTCTTCCTGTCCGAATAATCGCGTGTGCGCATGGGATTACCGTAACTTTGAAACTAGCTATCTAGGTGTTCATAGTAGTAAGGGAGTCTTTAATTATAGGACGCCTTATGTTGGTAATCGCCTAAATGATAAGATTTCCTCCTACTCTATCGGGCATTCGACCGGGCATTATAAGTATGTTATGTTTTATGAGCATTCCTATAATCCTGCGGCTAGCACCGGGACGGGGAACGCATTCTATGATAAGAACGGGAATAGGAATGCAGAAATGCGTCGTCTGGCGCATCCTGATGGGCATAGGAATGGATGGGAGGATAAGGTTTCATCTTTCGATGAAGCTAACTAAGTTTCATGTCTAAAAAAGCAGCACCCGTCTTTCTTGTAGCTGCTTGTCTAGCTTTGGCCGCCTGTGGAAGTATGGGCGGCCAAGGGGTGGCAGGTGATTCTGAAGGTGAGACAGGCAATACATCTGTAGTGGCCCCCACTGTTGATAGAGATTCCTACTCTAACGTTCATGCAGTCCTTAATCCTGAAAAACAGACAATAGATACCCCTCTGAATAAGTATGTTCATGACTCAGATGAACACATGACTATTGCTAGGGCTAACTATATTAATCTCAAGAAATGTGCTACAGGCAAAGGCTACGAATTGCCTCATCATTTTTACCAGACTGAATATCGAATAGAAGCCCCTTTCGGTGTATGGTCATATAGTTTCGCTGAAAAATATGGATATGAGATTAACCATACGCTCGGCAAGGTGTATGTTGATGAGGGGTATAAGGGAGAGGATGTTCCTTCTGAAATACAGCAGACCTTTGAAACTTGTTTGACTGAAATAGCTGACCAGGAGATACCTTACTTCATCAAAGGAGTAGCTATGTCTGCCACAGCAGAAACAGCAGTGCTGAGCGAAGTGAGTGGCCAGGTTACCTATCTGGTGGAAGAAGATTCTGATGTGAAAGCAGCTATTCAAGAATGGATTCAGTGCCTGAATGACCAAGGGATACAGATAGACCCCCAGTATGAAGAGCCACTCCCGATCATTCCCGACGATAAGGAAGCTAACATCAAGCAGGCCCTGGTTGATGTGCAGTGCAAGCAAGATGTGAGGCTCATGGAACGCTACTTTGATGCTCAAGCCCAGTATGAACAGGCCCTTATCGAAAAGAACCAGGCCGCTTTCAATACCCTAGCTGAACGTAAAGAAGCCTACCTGAGCCAAGCTAGAGAAGTCCTTGTTCAGAACGGAGTCACCCCGTGACTAGCGTCAGTAGGGTGGCCAACCCCCGCCTCATCCTCGGCTTCATACTCATCTGCACCCTGGTGGGCGTCACCAGCTTCATCATCGGCAAAAGCAGCTCCAGTAGCCAAGAAGAAGCCCTGGCCACAGCCCAAACCACCCTGGCCGTCTACGCCCCGGCAGAACGCCGCACCCTAGGCGCCACAGCGACCCACAACGGCAGCGTGCAGATACCGCCCTCCCAAGATATAAGCTACAACGGCAGCGGAATCGTCACCACCGTCAACATCCAAGAGGGAGATACCGTCCGCCCCGGCACCCTGGTTGCAACCGTAGATAGCAACCCCGTAATCGCCGTCCTCGGCTCCGATAAACCTATCTACCGGGATCTACACCCGGGGGATACCGGCTACGACGTAGAGGCAGTCCAAGAAATCCTCAGCCAACTGGGCTACCCCCTGGCCATCACCGGCAAACTCGATGAGAACACCGAAAAAACCCTTGAAACCCTCTACAGAAACATAGGCTACACCAGCCCCTGCGGCGAAAAAGTCTGTGTGCTGACCGGCACCTTCCTCAAGATACCCGCCGACCTACCACCGGTCACCACCACCAGCAAAGCAGGCACCGATACCGCCCAAGACCCCGTACTCTTTAGCGCTAACAGCGGTAACCGCAACATCGTAGCCAGAATTGGAGTAGCACAGAAAGAAGACTTCAACGACCAGCCCGAAATCACCGTCAGCGGCCCAGCGGGTGAAATAATCCGTAGCACCGACTACAGCTTCAGCGACTTCAAAGAAGGCACCGATAAAGCTCTGCCCGGCTACGACCTCACCATCAACCTGCCCCAAGACCTGGCCACAATTCCCGACGACAAAACCGTTGTCACCCTCAACCTCAATACCACCGTCAAAGAATACTTGGCTGTCCCCGCCGTAGCTATCCGCCAAGAAGGAACCACCACCTACGTACTGACCGAAGACGGAAACCGCGTTGAGGTCACTGTGCTCACCCAAGCCCAGGGCTGGGCCGGAATTGAAGAAACTAACGGAATCACCGAAGGTACGCAGGTCCTCGTCTCATAGGAACACCTTATGTCAGCACTTATTACGCTGAGGGGGATCAGCAAGGAATACAAGAACCAAGACATCCCCGCCCTCTCCGACATCAACCTCGATATCTACCCCGGGGAATTTATCGCCATCACAGGCCTCTCCGGCTCCGGTAAATCTACCCTGCTCAACATCCTGGGGCTACTTGCCAGTGCCGATACCGGCACCTACACCATCGACGGCAAAAACCTCAAGGACGTCAGCGCCACCGAAAAGGACGCCCTACGTTCTCACTACTTTGGTTTCATCTTCCAAGCCTCCCACGTGCTGGGCTATGAAACCGTCAGCAAAAACGCCATGCTAGGGCTCCGCACCCAGAACCGCCCCCTCCCCCAACGGGCCCAAGAAGCACATACCTGGATCACAAACGTTGGGCTTAGCCATAGAGCTACCGCCCACGGAAAAGAACTCTCTGGCGGTGAGCGGCAACGACTGGCCATCGCCAGGGCTATGGCAACCGAGCCTAGCGTCCTGCTTGCCGATGAACCCACCGGCAACCTGGACTCCAAAAATGCCCAGCTGGTTTTTCAACACCTTCAAGACATTAACGCCAGCGGAACCACCGTAATTCTTATTACCCACGATCCCAACCTAGCCAGCCAGGCACCCCGCCAAATTACCCTGCACGATGGCAGGATCATCGAAGATACCGGCCACCCCCACCGTGGCACTCCCGCTCCTAACGTGAAACCTGCCCATCTTAAGAGAAGGGCTAATCAGAGCACCCGCCCCTGGGTAGATGATGCTGCCGATGCCCTCAACTACATCTCCATTAGCCCCTACAAGGCCCTGACCCTTATCTTTGCCTTCATGCTTGGGGTAGGCGGGCTGATGACAGCCCAGGGGCTTTCTGCTACCGCTGCCAACGCCGTCTCACACACCATAGCCACCGCTGCTCTTGACGACCTTAAAGCAACCATTAGCCCGCCGGAGGCCTCCACGGCCTACGAGAACCAGACCGTCAACACCCTTAAAGAAAAGATCAGCACCTATCCCGGCGTGAAAACTATAACCGCCTCCCGCTATCTCTCTGCCAGGGACCTTAACCCCAGCTCCCTACCCCACCTGCCCGGCAACTTTACCGGTACCATCTACGCTGTGGACTCAGACCACTTCACCTACCTTGAAGCCACCGTCAGCCACCCCCACGCCCTGTGGCAACTCGACGGCAACCAGCCAGTTGCCTTTATCGGCGATAAAGTAGCCCAAGAACTAGGGGTGGGTAACCCCAACAGCGGCAACGGCGTGCTCTGGCTAGGTGGCAGGCCCGTCACTGTGCTGGGCTATATCAGCGGCAGCTCCCGCGATGCTACCGCCACCTCTAATATCTATACCAATTTCACCTACGGGCTCAGCTCCTACCAGGCCCAGCAGATGCCAGAAACAGAGCTGGCCATCCGCACCGAATTGGGCTACCCAGCGCCCCTGGCAGAGGCCCTGCCCCTGATTATTAACCCGGTGGCCCCCGAAACTATTAGCGTCAGCACCGTAGGCGATCTTCGCAGTATCCAACGCGGGGTTTCCTCTAACCTGGCAAGCCTCGTCAGCGGAATCTCCTGGCTCCTTATCTTCCTCGCCAGCTTGACCAGTGCTACCACCCTCTACACCTCTGTCCAAGCCCGGCGAACTGAAATTGCTCTTCGCCGCGCCATCGGAGCGAGCAAGGCATCTATTCTTCGCATCTTCCTCCTGGAAGGAACCTTCATCGGCTTAGCCGGAGGTATTGCTGGAGTGAGCCTTGGAACTCTCGGGGTCCTCGTTACCAGTCTTAACCTAGGCTGGACCCCTCTGATCTCCAGTAGCTGGATGTGGCTAGGGGTAACAATTGGGGCAGTCACAGGTATGCTCTCTGCCGCTTACCCTGCCTATCTAGCAGCCCAGGCGCAACCTGCAGAAGCCATGCGAGTCTAAGCGACCACCTAGTGGATATGAGATTGTTCATAGGTTTTGGCACCCGATTGTGGCTTTGTGACATTAAAGCGCGCCGGGGTGCTGAGCGTATAGACCAGACAGGAGTAGTTGCCCAGGCTGGATCTACCCAGGGCAACTAAGGTACCCCTTTCTGCTGTGACTAGACGAAGTGTCATCAAACTAGAGGGTAGGTGCAACAATAAAGGGCAGATACTGTATCAGCAGATAGTAGCCCGCTAAGACCTTAGCGTTTAAGTGACCTTTTCAGAAGGGTCAAGTCACCCTCTGAATCGGTCAAAATCACCTTAAGGGTGTATTCACATGAGGCGGCTATGCTTGAGCGAATACGTTCACTTTCACTTTTTCTGACAAAGGATCTCAGGCATGGACCCCCTAGAATTAGCGCGGTGGCAATTCGGCATCACTACCGTCTACCACTTCATGATGGTGCCCCTCACTCTGGGCTTGGGCGCAGTCGTCGCCGGCTTCTACATCGCCTACGTACGCACCCAGAAACACGAATACAAGCGCATGACCAAGTTCTGGGGCAAGCTCTACCTCATCAACTTCATCATGGGCGTTGCCACCGGCTTGGTCCAAGAGTTCCAGTTCGGCATGGCCTGGAGTGAATACTCCCGCTTTGTAGGGGACGTCTTCGGCGCGCCCCTGGCCATGGAAGGTCTGCTGGCCTTCTTCGTCGAATCCACCTTCTTAGGTCTCTTCATCTTTGGCTGGGACAAACTCGCCCCCAAAATCCACGCAGCCTGCCTCTTCCTTGCAGTAGCCGCCTCCTGGCTCTCGGCCTACTTCATCATCGTGGCTAACTCCTGGATGCAGCACCCCGTCGGCGTTAAACTCATCGACGGCCGCCCCGTCATGACCGACGTTTGGGCAGTACTCACCAACAATACTGCCCTCGTGGCCTACCCCCACGCCATCTTCGGCGCCCTGCAGGTCGCAGGTGGCTTCCTCGTCGGTATCGCCTGGTACAAACTCTGGCGCCGCCGCAAAGACGGCATCGACACCATCGGCGAGGACGGCAAGGTTATCGTCGGTGAAACCACCGAAGGTGCCCGCGACAAGACCGATTTCAACGTCTGGTTCAAGTCCCTGCGCATCGGCGCTATCGTTGGCCTTGCAGCCTTCATTGGCACCGCCTTTACTGGCCACCACCAGGCCCAGCTCATGATTGAGCAGCAGCCCATGAAGATGGCAGCAGCCGAGGCGGCCTGCCACGATGGCACCGGCTTCTCCGTTCTCTCCCTCTCCTCACCGGGCGCCCAGAACTGTGACGAGGTGCAGGCCGTTATTGAAATCCCGGGTCTGCTCTCCTTCCTTGCCTATAACAACTTCACCACCGACGTCCCCGGCATCACCACCCTGCTGCCCCAGTACGAAGAAACCTACGGCACCACCATCCCCGATAATCCCGAGCTCTACGGGGAACGAGCCGGTACCGAGGTTGAGTACCTGCCCCTGATGGAAGTGACCTACTACGGCTTCCGCGGCATGATTACCTTCGGCGGCATCAGCGCCCTCTCCTTCCTCTACGTTCTGTGGGTAACCCGCAAGAAGGGCGAAGGGACTGTACCCGAAGCCAAGTGGATTTCAAACCTGGCAATTGCGGGCATCCTGGCCCCCTTCGGTGCCAATGCCACCGGCTGGATCTTCACCGAAATGGGCCGTCAGCCCTTCGTCGTTGCCCCCAACCCCGAGGGTAACCCCGCCATCATGATGTTCACTGCCGCAGCAGTCTCACCCGGTGTATCGGGCTACGAGATTCTTTTCTCGCTGATCTCCCTGGGGCTGGTCTACGGCGTGCTCATGATTGTTGAGGTCTACCTGCTGGCCAAGTATGTCAAGGCCGGTGTGGCAGCAGCCATGCCCGAGCTGGTTGAAGACCCGCACGATAACGACGAGAAGAACGACCGCGACGTGCTCGCGTTCGCCTACTAAGAAAGGGGCTTACACACATGTTTGAGCCTTTTGCTGACCAGCCTCTTCTGCCGACTCTCTGGTTCGCCGTCATCGGCTTCTTCTGGGTGGGTTACATCATTCTGGACGGCTTCGACCTGGGCGTCGGCATGCTCATGAGCCGAATCTTCGCCAAGAACGAGAAAGAACGCCGCCTGCTGCTGAACACCATCGGCCCCGTCTGGGATGGTAACGAGGTATGGGTTGTCACCGGTGGTGCCGCCACCTTCGCGGCCTTCCCGCTGTGGTATGCCTCCCTCTTCTCAGCCCTCTACATCCCGCTGACTCTGGCCCTGCTGGCCCTGATTTTCCGCGCGGTTGCTATCGAGTACCGCGGTAAGAAGGACTCAGAGCGCTGGATAGCCGGCTGGACCCTGGCTATCTCCCTGGGCTCCTTCTTCATCGCCTTCCTGGTCGGTGCCCTGCTGGCCCTGACCTCCACCGGCCTGCCCATCAACGCAAACGGTGACCGCGTGGGCGGTGCCTTCGCCTGGCTGACCCCCGCCGTCTTTATGGGCGGCCTGGCCATGGTCGGTGTTTCCCTGGTCATGGGTCTAGCCTTCATCGCGCTGAAGACCGACGGCGAGGTGCGCCACCGCGCCGGTGCCGCCCTGGTCAAGTTCTCCCCCCTGCTGGTACTCCCGGTTGTCGTCTGGGTTATCTACATGCAGGTGACTACCGGTAACGGCATTTCCTACGCCCTGACCCTCCTTGCTGTATTGGCTCTTGCCGCTGCCTGGTTCTTCGCCAGCCGCAGGAGCGAGGGCAAGGCCTTCTCCGGCTTTGCGGTATTTGTGGGCTTCGGCGTCCTGGCCATCTTCCTGGCCCTGTACCCCAACGTCCTGCCCTCAACCCTCGATGAGGCCTACAACCTCACCATCGCCAAGGCATCAAGCTCCGAGTACACCCTGCGCGTGATGAGCTGGGTCGGCCTCCTTGGCATCCCGATTCTGCTCGTCTACCAGGGCTGGACCTACTGGGTCTTCCGCAAGCGCCTGCGCGTTGAGAGCATCCCCGATGCCCACGATGCCACCGAGCTGGCCACCCGCGCCACTCGTGCAAGCGCCCATAACGCCTAGCAGCTAGCTCACGGCGTAGAGACGAAAGGACGCCGGGAGCAGCCCCCGGCGTCCTTTCGCCTACCTGGGGTGGGCAGGTGTGCTGACAGCCACTACCCAGCTACCGACATCGGGGTCTACCCACCCAGAAGTTCCCACTAGAATAGTGAACAAACTGTTCGCGGCACCAAGGACACTATCGAGAATGACCGCTCCCACAACGAGCAAGCGGCCCCCGCTGGGGCCCCACGCCAAGAGAAACCTCACCATTTTTGCAGTGCTCACCGCACTCAAAACGTTGGCGCTCATTGTCTTTGCCGCGGTGCTGGGCACCGCCATCACCCTGCTAGCCCGCATGACCTACGCGGTGCTCTACGAGGGGAAAACCTACGAGTCTGCCCACGCCGAACAGCTTGCCGTCTTCGCCGGTAACGGCCAGGCCCAGCTCACCGGTATCTTCTTTGCCGCCCCCTTCATGCAGCCGGGCCTGCTGTCCCTGGCGGTCACCGGCGTCATTGCGCTTTTGGTGCGCGCAGCCGCCGACTGGTCCCTGGGCTTCTACGCCCAGCAGGCAGCGGTGGGTGCCAAGACCACTATCCGCCGCAAACTCATTCGCCGCGTCCTTGCCACCGGCGGTATCGACACCCCTGACGGCACCGGTGCCACCGCCGTCCTGCTCTCCCGCGGCCTCAACGCCCTGGATGATTACTACACCAAAACCCTCACCGCCTTTGTCTCCACGGCCGTAGTACCCACCCTGCTACTGATTTTCATCGCCTTCTACGACTGGGTCTCAGCCCTGGTCATCATCTGCACCCTGCCGCTGATCCCCCTCTTCATGGTGCTCATCGGCCGAACCACAGCAGAAGACACCGCCCGCGCCCAGCGCGACCTGCTGCGCCTCTCAGACCACATCGTCGAACTGGTCAAGGGCCTGCCCGTGCTGGTGGGCCTGGGGCGCTCGCGGGCCCAGTCCAAGGCGCTGGGCGACTTGGGGGAGCGCTACCGCAAGGCCACCATGTACACCCTGCGCTCCGCCTTCCTCTCATCGCTGGCCCTAGAACTGATTACCACCATCTCGGTAGCCCTGGTAGCGGTGTTGATTGGCCTGCGCCTGGTGGAGGGAAACCTGGGGCTAGACGTCGCCCTCTTCGCCCTGCTGCTGGCCCCCGAGTGCTACCAGCCCCTGCGCGATGTGGGCACCGCCTACCACCAGTCTGAGGACGGCGTGATTGCCCTCCGCCGTGCCGAGGCCATCATCGACCAGCCCATTCCCCACGCCACTGTCGCCCCCGGCGGCGACCGCATCTCGGTGCGCCAGCTCTCTGTCGCCTACCCGGGCCGCAACCGCACGCTTACCGGCGTGAGCTTCACCCTGCGCCACGGAACCACCACCGCTATCACTGGGCCTTCCGGCTGCGGTAAAACTACCCTGCTTTCGGTACTGGGCGGAGCCCTGCGCAATGACCTGGTACCCACCGGCAGCACCGAACCGGTGCACGTCTCCGGCCTGGTATCTGGCACCGGCTCCACCGTCTGGATTAGCCAGTCACCCACCTTCATCGCCCCCACAGCCCTGGCAGAGGTTGCCCTCTACGCCACCGTAACCCGCGGCGAAGGGGCCCTCGAAGGCATCAACTACGCCTCAACCCTGCTCGATGATTCCGTTGCTTTCACCGCTGAGGACCGAGACTACTTCACCTCCTTCCTGCACTCAGTAGGGCTTGCTGACCTCGCCGACCTGCCCCCGGAAGCCCTGTCAGCCGGTCAGATGCGCCGTCTTGCTATTGCCCGCGCCCTGGCCCGCGTTGCCACCTTACAGGCCCAGGAAGAACGCGTCACCGTACTGATTGACGAACCCACCGCCCACCTTGACCCGGTTTCAGCGGCCAAGGTGAACGTCGCCCTCGCTGCCCTGCAGGAGACCGGCGCAACCCTGATTATCGTCACCCACGACACCGCCCTGGCTGCCGCCACCAACAATCTGCTCCAGGCGACTTCAAAGACCCACGGACTTACCTGGGAGCTCACCGCCCAGAACACCGATGGACTGGGCGGCTACGCTCTTGCGACCCTGGCGGACGCTGTTGCCACCGGCGAGCTCGAAGACTCGGCCCCCGCGCAGGCTGCTGCAAGCTCAGCCGAGCAGGCGGCAGAGCCAGCCGCGGCGGGCGTCCTGAAGACCCTGTGCCACCTGGGGGAACTCACCGGCATCCGCAAGCGCGATATGGCCCTGCCTATCCTGCTGTCGGTACTTACCGTGGTCTTTGCCGTCAGCCTCACCGCGCTTTCCGGCTGGCTTATCGTGCGCGCCGCTGAGCAGCCCGCCATGATGTACCTGCTGGTAGCCGTTACCGGCGTCCGCTTCTTTGGCCTGGGCCGGGCGACCTCCCGCTACGCCGAGCGTCTGCGCACCCACAGCCTGGTGCTGGGGGCGGCTAACACCCTGCGCGTGCGCGCCTGGGATGCCGCCGGCCGTACCGTCCTGTCGGTGCGCTCCCTGCTGCGAGGGGATAAGATCCTTGACCGGCTGGTCGGCGACATCGACGAGCTGCGCGACGCTATCCCTCGCGTCATCCTGCCGGTTGCCGCCCACCTGATCGTGATGCTGCTGGTGCTGGGCGTAACCACCTGGGCTACTCCGCAGGCCCTGTTGCCGGTCGTCATCGCAGTTCTTATCTCTACCTTTGTGATTCCGGCAGTGGTGCTGCGTGCGGACGAGCGCGCGGATGCCGTTGCCCGCCGGGAAACCTCGGCCATGCTCCGCCTGGGCGTCTCGGCCCTGGACGCTGCTACCGACCTGCACAATAACGGTCTTGACCAGACCGTTGCCCTGGCTGTCTCCCGCCAGGACGGCTATGCCCAGGCCTCCCGCCTCAAGAGCTCCCGTGCCATCGGCGTGGGCCAGGGCCTGATGGTCGTTACCTGGTGGGGCGCGGCTCTGGCAGTGATTGCCAGCGTCTGGCCTGCCGTGGAAGCCGGTGACGTTACCGCGCCGACCGCAGCTATCGTCATTTTGATGATGACCGGCCTGTTTGAGACCACCGCCGCCCACCTGGACGCTGTTCGCGGCTGGCCCGCCTTCGCTGCCCTGGTCGCCCGCACCCGCGCTAACTTTGAGACCGTGGACGCTGCCACTGCGGCCGAGGGGGAGGACGCCGGTAAGGGCGAGATTCGAGATATTCTTGGGGACCCCGGTATTGGGGCTAAGAACCGTGCCGCCCATAAGTCCATCACCCTGGAGCTGGATTCGCTGGCCACCCGCTGGCCCGATATGGAGCAGCCTATCTTTACCGGCCTGTCAGCGTCTGTATCATCGGGGCAGTGGCTGGGTATCACCGGCCCCTCTGGCTCGGGCAAGACAACTGCTCTGGCTACCCTGCTGGGCTTCCTGCCTGTTGAGCAGGGGCAGATTCGGGTGAACGGTCGTGCCTTTGATGCCCAGTCTTTGCGCGGGTACGCGGCCTGGTGCCCCCAGTCTGCCTATATCTTTGAGTCAACTATCGCCAATAACCTGGCGATTGCCCGTTCGGCGGACGAGCGCCCCACCGATGAAGAGATGTACGAGGTGCTTGACCGGGTAGGGCTGGGCGATTTTGTGCGCTCCCTCCCTGCTGGTCTGCAGACCCTGGTGGGGGCCGGTGGTTCTTATGTATCGGGTGGCCAGCGTCAGCGTATTGCGATTGCCCGCACCCTGCTGGTGGATTCGCCCCTGCTGCTGATGGATGAGCCGACCGCCCACCTCGATGCCCCCGCTGCGGTGGCTCTGATTAATGAGGTTGCCCGCGGCACTAAGCGCGCCCCCGGCCAGAAGCTCAGGGGCAAGACCAAGCTACCTGCGGTCGTCCTAGTCTCCCACCGAGCTGAAGACATCGCCGCGTGCGATACCGTGGTGAAGCTTCGATAGAAGCAAGAAAACCCCTCCCAAGCTTCTTGCGAAAGGACGCTGCGGGAGGGGTTTTCTGTATGCAAGGTGGCTGTGGATGTTCCTCTACTGTCTGGAATTTTACCATGGGGGGTAAAGTGTGTTCTAGATAATAAATTTCTAGAGCCCGAGTGACAGATAGTGAGTGAATCCCATGCCTACTCTTCAAGAGCGCAGCTACGTTGCGCCCCTGACTAAGAAATTCAAGCTGTTTCTTTGCGGGGTCATAGTTTTTGTGCTGCTGAGTGTTGCACTGCCCATCATGATTTTTGGCCCCGTCGATAAGGACGGCACCAACCAGGGTCTCTTCCTTTCAGCGCTTGTGGGAGCTTCCGTAGCGCTGGTTATTATTCCGATGATCTTCAGCAGCACCCGCATTGACCTGCTCGATACTTCTCTCAAAATCACCACGATGAAGTTCTTCTCGAAAGCGCTACCTTACAGCGAGATTGAGAAGGCAGAAGTGGGGCCAGAAACTGGTTTAGTTCAGGGAGCAGGTCTCAGAATCATGGGCGGAGGAAACACCGGCTACCTGACCGGCGGCCCCACCGTTACCTTTACCCTGACCAACGGTAGCCGGGTGACGGCGTCCGCTACCAACCCCGAGCAGGTTGTTGCTGAGGTGAACTCCCGGCTGCGTTCAGCAGTGTAATGGAAGAAAGTAGTGGGAGCGCCCGTAACCGACTGGCTGGGGCTGGCATGAATTGCGCGTGAGCGCTAGCGAACCCGCAAGAAGGTTAGTCGGTGAGGGCGAGCCCGCTACTTTATTATTTTCAGGTCAGGGTCGGCAGGCACACCAACACTCCCTTTCCTCTGGTGCTATTTAGGTAAAGGTTCGCCCGTTACTTTCTCCTTTTAGAAGAGAGCATCTTCTTCTACCTCCACCGGCGCACCAGCTTCAACCTGAACTTCAGGCTGGTCGGTGGGTTCTTCTGATACCGCTGATACAGGTGCTGAGGAGGTCAGCGCCTGGTAGTTGGGGCCGACTGCATCGATGCCCTGGGCCAGGAGCACGCCGGATCCGTCGCGCGGGCCGAATTCGGTGGGCAGGGTACGGGCAACACCGGCTGCTGAGACTGCCTTGGCAGGGCCGATGCCCACCCAGGCGAGAGCGAGGGCGGTTTCTCCCTTGAGGAAGCGGTGGGCTCGCATGCCGCCGGTTGCGCGTCCCTTTTGAGGGAACTCGGTGAGTTCGGTGACTTTTGCGGTGGCTCCGTCTTCGCCGCCGTCGGTGATGGTGACGACCTGGGCGTCCGCGCCGGGGG
The DNA here is from genome assembly GCA_019115985.1 of Candidatus Rothia avicola. GTDB lineage: Bacteria > Actinomycetota > Actinomycetes > Actinomycetales > Micrococcaceae > Rothia > Rothia avicola. The sequence continues at coordinate 58,522 of DXCN01000074.1, forward strand.
CGGTGACGCCGAAGGCGATGAGCTTGTCGCCGTCGGCTACCTTCATGCCGGCCATGCCGCCACCGGTGCGTCCCTGGGGGCGGACCTTGGAGGCATCAAAGGTGAGTAGCTTAGCCTGCTCGGTAATAAAGGTCAGCACATCATCGTTGGAATCGCAGACCGCTACGCCTATCACCGTATCCCTGGGCTTGAGCTTCATGATTTCAAATTCGGTGGCATTGAGCGGGTAGTCGGGGTTGACTCGTTTGACGACGCCGCGTTCGGTGGCAAGAGCAAGAACGGAGTTGAGCGGGGCTAGGCCGACGAGTTTTTCGCCGCGGGCTAGGGGGATGGCGTCCGCTGCTTTGACGCCGCTGGTGGGCTGGGGGGTGCCCCCTGTCTCTTCGAGGACGGGTAGGCCAATGACGGGCACACGAATGAGACGGCCGGCTGAGGTAACCGCGCCGATTTCGCCGCGGGCACTGGTGGGCACGATGGAGAGGTAGGCGTCGTGTTTGATGCGTTTGCCCGGATCGAGCAGGGTGGGGCGTTGCCCCTTCACACCGCTGGTGCGCCCCAGCTGCCCCGAGGTGGAGAGCAGGACCCAGCAGGGGTCGTCCGCGATTTCGAGGGAGAGGCCAGCTTCTTTTTTGGCCTTGGAAGCGGACGCCGACAGGGCGGCCACTGCGTCGGCCAGCTCGTCCTTGGTGACGATTTTGGTGCGGCGGTCGGTGCCGTATTCGTCGGCGACCTGCTGTAGTTCTTCGGAAACCAGGGCGCGGAGTTTTACGTCGGAGCCGAGGATTTCTTCGAGGGAGGCGATTTCTGCCAAGAGTTCGTCGCGTTCGGCTTCAAGCTCGATGCGGGAGTACTTGGTGAGCTGGCGCAGGCGCAGCTCAAGAATGTGGTTGGCCTGAACCTCGCTCAAATCGTAGATCTGCATGAGGCGTTCGCGGGCCTGGGCGGTTTCGTCGGAGGACCGGATAATTTGGATAACCTCGTCGATATCGACGATGGCTACCAGCAGGCCCTCGACCAGGTGCAGGCGGTCGCGGCGCTTGCCCAGGCGGTGGTTGGTGCGGCGGCGCACGACGTCCAGGCGGTGGTTGACGTAGACGTGCAGCAGGTCGAGTAGACCTAGGGTCTGGGGCTGGCCGTCCACCAGGGCTACGTTGTTGATGCCGAAGGAGTCTTCTAGCGGGGTGTGCTTGTAGAGGGCGGCGAGTACGGCCTTGGGGTTGAAGCCATTCTTGATTTCTATGACCATGCGCAGACCGTTTTTGCGGTCGGTCAGGTCAACGACGTCAGAGATGCCCTGTAGCTTCTTGGAGTTGACGCCGTCCTTGATTTTTTCGATGACCTTTTCGGGGCCGACCAGGTAGGGCAGTTCGGTGACCACAATGCCCTGTTTGCGGGCGGTGACCTGTTCGATGGAGACCTTGGCGCGGGTCTTGAAGATGCCGCGTCCCTTTTCGTAGGCGTCCTTAATGCCGGAGGTGCCCACGATGGTGCCGCCGGAGGGTAGGTCGGGGCCGGGTACGAACTTCATGATGTCTTTGAGGGTGGCCTCGGGGTAATCAAGCAGGTGGCGGGCTGCCGCAATGACCTCGCGCAGGTTGTGGGGGGCCATGTTGGTGGCCATGCCGACGGCGATACCGGCTGAGCCGTTGACCAGCAGGTTGGGGTAGGCAGCGGGTAGGACGGCCGGCTGCATAAACTGGTTGTCGTAGTTGGGGACGAAGTCCACGACGTCTTCGTCGAGGTTGGCGGTCATAGCCAGGGCCGCCGGGGCCATGCGGACCTCAGTGTAGCGGGAGGCCGCCGGGCCGTCGTCCAGGGAGCCGAAGTTGCCGTGGCCGTCAACCACGGGTAGGCGCATAGAGAAGGGCTGGGCAAGGCGCACCATGGCGTCGTAGATGGCGACGTCGCCGTGGGGGTGGAGTTTACCCATAACTTCACCGATCACACGGGCGCTCTTGACGTGGCCCTTGTCGGGGCGCAGGCCCATCTGCTGCATCATGTAGAGGATGCGGCGCTGCACGGGCTTGAGGCCATCGCGGGCATCGGGCAGGGCCCGGGAGTAGATGACCGAGTAGGAGTATTCCAGGAAGCTGGTTTCCATCTCGCTGGTCACGTCGATATCGACGATATTTTCGACGACGTCGGTGGGGTAGTCATCGTGCGCGGGGGTGCGGCGAGCCATCGAGACCTCTTCCTGGGAATTCGAACATAGGTTCGTTTATTCTACCGCGAAAGGGCTCTGCTGGCAGGTTGGCTGCTTGTACTAGCGGGCACGGACGGGTACAAAGAGCCCGTAGATGCCCAGTGCGCCGAGCACTAGGGTAGCTACCCCAAATGGAACAGCTGTGGGGGAGTGCTCACCGCCGGTCGTCATGAAGGTATCGGCAAGCCCCATGCCCATGTGCCAGCCCCACCCCACAAAGAGAAGGAAGCAAGCGATGGCTACGGCTAGAGAGCAGAAGCCAATAGCGCGCTTGGTGCTGTAGGATGCCATACCCCGCAACCACTCGTGCACGTTCGGCAGAGCGGCTACAAGGAGCACAACGATGAGACCCCACACAATCACAACAGCAAGGCTAAACTGGTTAGCCTCCCTCAACAGGCTGTAAATCTCACTGAGAGTGTAACCCGGGGCTGCTGCTAACGGGTTCCACCAAAAGGCATGCAAACCGTAGTAGATAGCTAGCAGTAACCCGAGCACACAAAATGCAAGAGGCAGGCGGACGCCCGGGGTCGGTTTTACTTGCAATTTGCTGGTTCTTGCTTCGGTGGCGGGCGAACCGCGAAAAATCTCGGTGAGGCCAACGCCCAGCAAGGCGGCGGCACCTGCGAGGAAGGAAAGCCCTGCCGCCCAGTTGATGAGGGAAGCGAACTGAATTGAGGCTGGATGGGGGAGAGCTATCGCTACTGAGGTCGCCAGCGCAAAGACCGCAGCGCTACCGATAAGGAGCCAGCGAAAGACTACATTGAGTGCGTTTGCCACGGGCCTAGGCTGTACCCGTTGCAAGTGCTCAGGAGAAACCGTCATGCCCCTATTCTGGCACGAGAACGCAATATATTAACGGCACATTTTCCTTGCCAAAGCCGAAAAATCGCGCCCGAGGTGGGGCAGGCGTCCGCTCCCTGAAATGTACAGACGAAACATTTGCTTACGAACCGTCTTCAAAATATGTGAACAACGTGATACGCGGTACACTAAAAAGCAGTGGCCTCGTGCCCACCGGCTCAAGAGCGAGCATCACACACCCGTCGCGCAGACGCGATGGTGCCCACCGGCGCACGAGCCAATCGCAAGACAGTGTCGAGAGGAGTCCCACATATGAGCACTGTGGATAGCTTCGGTTCAAAGGGCGTACTTTCCGTCAACGGAACCGACTATGAAATTTTTCGTCTAAAGGCAGTAGAAGGCTCACAGAAGCTGCCTTACTCCCTGAAGGTTCTACTTGAAAACCTTTTGCGCACCGAAGACGGTGCCAACATCACCGAAGGCCACATCAAGGCACTCGCCAACTGGGATCCCTCAGCGGAACCCGACACCGAAATCCAGTTCACCCCCGCCCGCGTCATCATGCAGGACTTCACCGGCGTACCCTGTGTCGTTGACCTTGCTACCATGCGCGAGGCCGTGAAGGAACTGGGCGGCGACCCCTCCAAGATTAACCCCCTGGCACCTGCCGAACTGGTCATCGACCACTCCGTACAGATTGATACCTTCGGTACCGCCGACGCTATCACCCGCAACATGGACATCGAATACCAGCGCAACGGCGAACGCTACAAGTTCCTGCGCTGGGGCCAGACCGCCTTTGACGACTTCAAGGTCGTTCCCCCGGGCATGGGCATCGTGCACCAGGTCAACATCGAATACCTGGCCCGCACCATCATGGCCCGCGAAGTCGGCGGCGTACTGCGCGCCTACCCCGACACCGTCGTAGGCACCGACTCCCACACCACCATGGTCAACGGCCTGGGCGTACTCGGCTGGGGCGTTGGCGGTATCGAAGCTGAAGCAGCAATGCTCGGCCAGCCCGTCTCCATGCTGATCCCCCGCGTCGTAGGCTTCAAGCTCACCGGCTCCATCCCCTCCGGTGCCACCGCAACCGACGTCGTCCTTACCATCACCGAAATGCTGCGCGAACACGGCGTCGTCGGCAAGTTCGTTGAATTCTACGGCGAAGGCGTAGGCCAGGTGCCCCTGGCAAACCGTGCAACCATCGGTAACATGAGCCCCGAATTCGGCTCCACCGCCGCTATGTTCCCCATTGACGAGAAGACCCTCGAGTACCTGCGCCTGACCGGCCGCAGCGAAGAGCAGGTCGCCCTGGTCGAGGCCTACACCAAGGAACAGGGCCTCTGGCACGACCCCTCTGTCGACGTCGAATACTCCGAGTACCTGGAACTGGACCTTTCCACCGTGGTTCCCTCCATCGCAGGCCCCAAGCGCCCCCAGGACCGCATCCTGCTCTCAGATTCCAAGAGCCAGTTCAAATCAGATATCAAGAACTACGCCAAGGACGGCGAAACCGACAAGTCAGCCCAGGTCTCCATGGCAGACGGTCGCGAGTTCGAGCTCAAGAACGGTGCAGTGTCCATCGCCTCGATTACCTCCTGCACCAACACCTCAAACCCCTCGGTCATGATGGCAGCAGGTGTACTCGCCCGCAACGCCGCAGCCAAGGGCCTGACCGCTAAGCCCTGGGTCAAGACCTCCATCGCCCCCGGCTCAAAGGTCGTCACCGACTACTACGAGAAGGCAGGCCTGCTGCCTGACCTCGAGAAGCTCGGCTTCTACGTCGTCGGCTACGGTTGCGCCACCTGTATCGGTAACTCCGGCCCCCTGGAGCCCGAAATCTCAGAGGCCATCCAGAGCGAAGACCTCTCCGTCACCGCGGTTCTCTCGGGTAACCGTAACTTCGAAGGCCGTATCTCACCGGACGTCAAGATGAACTACCTGG
>DXCN01000075.1 GCA_019115985.1 Candidatus Rothia avicola
TGTACGTATTTTTGACCAAGGTTACGCAAAATCAAGCAAGTTATCCACAGGCCTTGCTTCTTCTATCAAGATAGTTCAAAATGCACTAAACTAAAGCAAAGAATCCCCCACCTACTCCCCGTTTCAGAAGGAACCAGACATGGTTGAACAGCGCTTTCTCACACTGACCGACGTCGGTGAAATTCTCAATATATCCCCCAGCCAAACTCGCGCCCTGGTGCGCTCAGGGGAGCTGAAGGCCATCCAGATTGGCGGCAGAAACCAGTGGCGGGTTGAAAAGAGCATGCTCGAAGCATATATCAGCGAGCGCTATGCGATGACCGAAGAATCGATTCGGGCCGAGCAGGCCGAACGAGCCGATATCTCCTAGAATAGGCTGTATTATCCCGCTACCCTGATAGCGGCAATTGAGGTGAAGAGGACGCAGCGTGGAGTCCCCCGAGTTCCGCGGGCGTCCTCTTTGTGCGCCTGTATGCCTATGATTTCACAATAGTCAGCGCCGACAGCCCGAACCTTACCCGTGCTGGTGAGACCGGTTCCTCCTGCATGATAAATGTGGATATCACGCTGAGCTGCGCTAAGAGCCCGTAGGGCAGACCCCAGCGTAAGCTTGCGAGACACTTCATGAGCTTCACCCACGGCCTGGTGGTTTCCGCCCTCCCAGTAAAGAAGATGCGCAAGCGGAAGAATGAGGCCGCCGGCGTCCGTTTCTAGCTGAAGCCACCCCAGCCCTAAAGTCTCCAACCTCCCTCGCCAAATATCTCCAGTAGACCCGTGAATAGTCAGCAGCTGCCCAAGCTGGGCTGCCAAACGGTCGGCCACGGTGACTCGAGAAAGCTCTATCTGGCGGAGCTCGCGAGCGTCCGCCTCGTAATCTCGGTGTTTTTGTGCTTCCATCTGGATTTCGTAATCGCGGAAGAGCAAATCTAGGTGTGCCATGCACTGAGGATACCCCGCCAAGGAAAATTTGTTGAAAAATTTGCTACAAACCTCTTGAATCCATCGCAAAGGGAAGTAATATGATTCATAAAACATCAAACTACATCAAATGACATGATTTGAGGTGAAAAAGTGGCATCGCGATTTTTTACCCTATGCACAGCCAATCTGATTCCTCTCCTAGCGCTGAGTGGAGCTGGCGCATCAGGCATGCTACTTCACTCACTTCTGAGCGAAGGGAATCAAGGCCTAGGGCTCACTTCTCGTAGCCCGGGCACCTGGATGAGCCTGCTAGTCTGCGCTACCGCTGGCTTGCTTTGCCTCTGTATCGCCCTCTGGTGGCTAGCTGGTTTAGTCTTCTACTACAGCGCCCTAGCTCGTGCCCGACGCTCTACCCTGCACATACAACTTCCGGCCTGGGCCCCAGGACTCCTCAAAACACTTGCGGGAGCTTCTTTAGGCCTGGGGGCTTTAGCCCCCACCCAGGCCTATGCTCTTCCCCTTGAGCAAGCTATCTCGGTAACAGCAAGAGTTCACGACGGAGAAACAAGCTCGCCCCTATTCCCTCAGGCTTCTCAAATTAATCACGACGGCAAGGCATTATCAGATGACTCCGCCCTAGCCTCTGCTACTTCCCCCCTCTTTTCCCAAGCGCACCCCCAGGGACGTGCAACGGTCACGGTTCTTCCCGTTACGGCAAAGAGCTACCAACCCATTTCACCCCTCTTCGGGGGTGCTACCCGCGTGCAGCCGGACTTTTCAGAAGACGTAGCAGCTACTGCCTATACTGTGGCCCCGGGTGACTCGCTATGGAGTATCGCAGAAGACCAACTGACTCCAGATGCCTCAGGAGCTGAAGTGCTAGCGCTCGTACACACTATCTGGCACCTCAACCAAAAGACCATCCCCACCCTGGACACCCTAATTTTCCCAGGTCAAACGATTACCCTACCCCGCTAGGTTTTGCAAAGGAGCACACCATGAAAACCACTTTCCCAGAAGGCGATGACCGCAAATACATCATCGTCGAAGCTACCGAATACGCCGAAAAATATGCACCCTACTTTGAAAAGGGCCAGCCAGCAGAACCCGCCGTCAGCCTCTCCTTTATCGATCAAGAAGAGCAGGCCCTTGAGCAACTGGGGGTTCGCATTGGTACCGCTGCCATCGAAGTTTTCATGGGGCGCAGGCCTCAGCACCATCTAGCTCCCTGGATGACAGCCGGCTGCTACCGCGCCCTAGAAAAGCAGCTTGAACAGGCAAAAGCCGCCATTCGCTACCGGCAACGTCATTATCCCCAGGCCCTTTACCCCAGCAAGCCACCTGCTGTAATCCGCCCGCGACGTATCATCGTCCAGAAAGTCGCTGAGACTGCCTATGAAATGAGTTTGCTGGTGACTGACGACATCCGCACCCGGGCCGTAGCCCTACGGGCAGAACGCAAACGGGGCAACTGGAAAATCGCCACCCTCGCCATCGCATAACTCCCAGATATCCGGCAACTCCCACCTTCTCTTATGCCAGCCCTATCAAAAAAGGCGGGTGCCCTCGAGCTAGAAGGCTCAAGGGCGCCCGCCTGTACCGTATCTACAGTAACCGGTTTTTAGTCTAGGTAGTCACGCAGAACCTGGGAACGGCTGGGGTGACGGAGCTTAGACATAGTCTTTGATTCAATCTGGCGGATACGCTCGCGGGTAACGCCGTAGACCTTGCCGATTTCGTCAAGGGTCTTGGGCTGACCGTCGGTCATACCAAAGCGCATAGCAACGACACCTGCTTCGCGCTCAGAGAGGGTATCAAGAACCGAGTGCAGTTGCTCCTGGAGTAACGTGAATGAGACAGCATCGGCAGGGACAACGGCCTCTGAGTCCTCGATAAGATCACCGAACTCAGAGTCGCCGTCTTCACCGAGAGGAGTATGAAGAGAAATAGGCTCACGACCATACTTCTGAACTTCAATAACCTTCTCGGGAGTCATATCAAGCTCGGCGGCAAGCTCTTCAGGGGTAGGTTCACGACCCAAATCCTGAAGCATCTGACGCTGAACACGGGCAAGCTTATTAATAACCTCAACCATGTGCACAGGGATACGGATGGTACGTGCCTGATCAGCCATAGCACGGGTAATGGCCTGACGAATCCACCAGGTTGCATACGTTGAGAATTTAAAGCCCTTAGAGTAGTCGAACTTTTCCACCGCACGAATCAGACCCAGGTTGCCTTCCTGAATGAGGTCGAGGAAGAGCATACCGCGGCCGGTGTAGCGCTTGGCCAGGGAGACCACCAGACGCAGGTTGGCTTCCAGCAGGTGGTTCTTGGCGCGACGGCCGTCGTGAATCACCCAGCGCAGTTCCTTCTTGAGCTGCGGGTCCATATCGGGGTTCTCTTTAAGCTTGTGCTCGGCGTAGAGGCCGGCCTCAATACGCATAGCTAGGTCGACTTCCTGCTCAGCATTCAGCAGGGCGACCTTACCGATCTGCTTGAGGTAGTCCTTGACGGGGTCTGCGGTAGCACCGGGGGTAACAACGCGGACGGCAGGGGCATCGTCTTCATCGTTGTTGGTCAGGACGAAGCCAGAACCCTTAGCTGCTACAGCTTCAGCTTCTTTCTTCTCTTCCTTAGTGACAGAGTCTGCCTCGCCTTCGTCATCGTCTTCATCGACATCTTCGATGTCGTCGGTATCGAGGTCCTCGTCGTCCAGATCGATATCGTCGTCGGCGACATCGTCGTCCTTAGCCTTGCGGCTCTTCTTAGGGGCAGCCTTCTTAGCTGCGGTCTTCTTGGGGGCTCGCTGAGGTGCGGCGCTTTCTTCGTCGTCTGCTTCTACTGCGTCTGCTGCCTCGTCAGCCTTTTTTGCTTTGGCGCGAGTTGAGGTTTTTTTAGCGGTGGCTTTGGTTGCAGCGGTTTCGCTGGCTGCTTTCTTGCGTGCGGCTGGTGACACAGAAAACCTTTCTGAGCTAGTTGACCGTAGCGAGTGTGATGCGGTGTTCGCGGTCAAAACACCTAAGACCCTGTCAAGTGATCGATTCGCACAATACAGTTTCCAGGGTATCTATCGGTGGATATAACGCCCGGGTAGGGGCTTCTATTCCCGATAGGAAGCTGTATTTTTGAGAGACACTTTGAGCGGGGTCAATAGTCAAGTATGACATGTTTTAGGTTTTCTAGCGAAGAAGGCGCGGCCGCTTATCTGCTGTTCTTGGTCACGTAGGTCTCTGGGGCTCCGCCGGGCAAAGTAAGCCAGGTAGGGAAAGCACTGACGCTCAAAAGGTAGTGCAGGGGTAGAGAGCTCCCAGCGCAGTAGGTACTGTCGATAGCCTCCAGCAGGTGGAAGGCTTCCGTAGAGTTGCCCCGCATCCAGCTCACCCACGCTTGCGCAGCAAGAAGGGAAGCTTCGGCTTTTCCCCCAGCGGAGCTTTCCAGCACGGCTGCCAAATGCCACAAGGCTTCCAGGCGCTTCCAGTCTGGCGGGGTGGGGACTACACCAAAGATGGTTTCGGCCATCTCTTTCAGGCTATCTTCCGCATTGTTTATCTGCTTGCGTACACACGATTCAGGCTGGCTGAGATGGTCAAGCCTGTACCGGTGCAAGGTTGACGGCAGGGGTAGAACCCTATCCCCCGCAGTTTGCCTGTTCAGCGCCAGCTCTTGGCTCCCCTGCTCTAGAGCTCTCAGAGCTGCCAGGGAGTCTTTGAGGGTACGGCAGGCCTGAAGAATCACGAGCTGGAGGGTTGCAAAGCTATCGAAAGAAGCGATCAGAAAACCAGCTGCATCGGGAATCACCTTGGCGCGTATAGCATCGGCTAAGGTCCCAGGGGAGAGCACCCCGCTACCCTGCAGCCCATCAAGCAGGGAAGTAACGGCATCTATGGCCTGCTCCCATAGCTCTAGTTCAGCAGCAATTTGGCAGGCTTCTTGGGGGTTTTGCTCGTGTTTCTCTTCCAGGTAGAAAGCGCTATAGGCTTCCGTATTCACCTGCCAGCGTTCTTGCCCATCAGGGTCCTCAGTTCCCAGTGCTGTGCGGCTCTTTAGTTCTTGGGCTTCATGTGAATCACTCGCGACAAGCGACCCGTGGGCTACCAGTTCGCTATACAGCGGGCTGGTCAAGACCTCGTCTAGAAAACCGGCAGGAGCCAGCTGCCCTTCAGCCGGGTTCACAGCCCAATAGGCCTGCTGCCCCACCGCAAGCACATCGAGTACATTCAGCCCGTGAAGGGTTGCATAGGCTGGTGCGAGCTCCGCATAGCATTGGGCTGCTTCTAGGAAGGGTTTCTCTACCGAAACATCCACTTCTCCGGAGGCTGCGCCGTCGGCGAAAAGCAGCAAGAATACGCTGGTGATGGGGTCTCCGTTAGGGCTATGGGTGGGGAAGGCTTCGAAGATATAGGTCAGAAAGTCATCCGGCGCTACCTCAGAAATATCGGGCATATCAACGCGTAGCAGGGGTCCTGCTCCCCCGTCACTCAGGGCCAAGAGCATGATGGACTTTTCAGGCCAGTAGCCTAAAAGATGCAGGGCAAGAGCGAGGACGTCGCGCTCCGAGCTGAGGTAGGTAACAATAGGTTCTTCTGGGGTGTGGTGATTCTCTGTCATACCTATCAGGCTGATAGAGAAGAGTACCTAAGACGAGCCCAAGCGGGCCTGTGGATATCTCCACCCGCTGGGCATCCAACGTCCGCCCATGTCAAAACAAATAATCAAGCCATCACGGAGCGCACACTTCCCATAAATCGATGAACCCGTGACGCATCTATGACGCCCCTAAAGCGGGTTTCCACAGGCAGTTTCACCGCGCCCCAGAGCCCGAACCGGTTTAAGAGCCGGAGGGGCCCAGGCCGCGGGGGCCGTCGCCGTCCGCATCCCGAGTGTTGTGATCGAGCTGAGCCAAGAATGCCTCTACCTCATCACCGATTTCATCCCGGCTCGGCACCCGACCAGCGGCACGCTCAGAGAGGGGTAGGCTACCGAAGCCCTGGGCAGCGTTCGCGTCGTAGGACTCTTCGAGGCGCTGAATCATCATCTGGATTTCAGGGCTAGCACTAGCCTGCTCGTTAATCTGTAGCTGAACATTCTCAGACAGCTCACGCAAACGGTCTGAAGGCAGGCTCAGCTTGGCTGCCAGCGATAGGTGCTCCATAGCGACGAGAGCGGTCTGGGGCAGCTCAGACTCCGACAGGTACTGCGGCACGTTCACTGCGAAACCGGCTGTTCCGATGCCGGCCTCGGTCAGGCGCACCTCCAACAGGCTCGATACCGATCCGGGCACCAGAGCCTCGGGCTGGAAGGAGGAAATACCGACCGTCAGGTCCTTACGGGACCCGTGCGCTGTTACGGGGATAGGGCGGGTATGCGGCACCGGCATGGGGAAACCGGTCACAGACAGGGCCACCGACACCTCAAGACGCTGGGCGATATCCACCACATCGGCCGTAAACCGCTGCCATAGCAAATCGGGCTCGGCTCCGGTCAGCAACAAGAAAGGCTTGCCCAGTCGGTCTTCTACCGCGTACAGCTTGAGTTCGGGAAGTACCGGGTTGGTGTAGTGGTCTTTTTTGAAGGTGATACGGGGTTTGCGTGACCGGTAGTCGTGCAAGCGGTCAGCATCAAACTCGATGACCGGCACATTATCAAGTTCATGCAGAAGCACTTCACCCAGGTGCCCAGCGGTGCCACCAGCATCCTGGGGGTGTGAGAGGGCAATGACGAGGGGTAGACCTCTCAATCGGTCGTTTTCAAACGCCCCGGCGTGAGCTATATACAGCCGATCTTCGTGCGTCATCTTCCTAGCCCCCTTCTTTCTTCCCGTCTTCTGTGAGTCTCTATAGTACTCCAGGGTATAGCCCTATATAGCCTAATGTCGCAGGTATAACGCTGGGAATATACAGAACTATTCCTTCCAAGGCCACAATTCCCACCCTGACGCCTCTGCCTGTTCGCTCTGCGGTGATTTAGTAGCAAGGGGCGTTGCGCAGATTACATTCACGGGGCTTTTAGGCCTAGGCTTATAGACGATACTGCAGTTGCCCTAGAGTGCGACTGCCCCTCTTATATCTACTGTGAAGGGAGATTTCTGTGAGCGATTCTCACGATCTGTCATTCTCTGTAACCGCCCCCGACCTTGAAGCCCTCGAAGCTGATGTGCTGGTACTCGGTGTGTATTCCGGCGAGGAAGGCCCCTCCCTGGCTGCTAACCCCCTCGACGCAGAAACCGCCGAGGGCCTTGAGGCTATTTTGGAAGATCTGGGCGTCAGCGGCGGGCAGGACGAACTCGTTCGGCTCCCCGGCTTCGATGAAGCGGGCGCCGATGTCATTGCCCTCATCGGCCTAGGCTCTCAGAAGGAAGACGCCGCTGCCCACCGTGTTGCCCTGCGCTACGCAGCGGGCTCCGCCGTCCGCCAGCTTGCCGGTGTAGAAAGCGTAGCCCTCGCCCTGGGCGCAGAGTCTGTTGAGGAAGTAGCAGCCATCGCAGAAGGCGCCGCCTACGGCGCTTTTGCCGATACCCAGCTACGGGCCAAGACTGCCGATTCGGTCAAGGCTCCCGTCACCGAGGTTCTCATTGTCACCGATGCAGCCCCCGCTGAGGCAGAAGGTGCCCTGACTCGGGCTCTCATTCTGGGTGAGGCCGTTGACCATACCCGCCGCCTGGTCAACACTCCCCCCTCTCATCTCTACCCCGAAACCTTCGCTGAGCGTGCCCTTACCCGCGTAGAGGGCCTTGAAAATGTTGAAACCAAGGTCTGGGATTACGAAGAACTCGTTGCCGAAGGCTTCGGCGGCATCGCGGGTGTAGGCCAGGGCTCAGAGCGCAAGCCCCGCCTGGTAGAGGTCAAGTACACCCCCGAAAAGGCCGAAAAGACCGTTGCCATTGTGGGCAAGGGTATCACCTTCGATACCGGTGGCATTTCGCTCAAGCCCGCCGGCTCCATGACCACCATGAAGTCCGATATGGCAGGTGCAGCAACCGTCCTCAACGTCGTGGCAGCGGCTTCTGAGCTCAATCTGCCGGTTGCCGTACACGGCTACCTCTGCCTGGCTGAGAATATGCCCGGTGGCAACTCCATTCGCCCCGAAGATGTGCTCACCATGCGCAGCGGTCACACCGTTGAGGTCATGAATACCGATGCCGAAGGTCGCCTCGTCATGGCCGACGGCCTGGCCCTGGCCTCCGAGGGCGAGCCCGACGTCCTTCTCGACATCGCAACCCTCACCGGCGCCCAGCTCATCGCTCTGGGTGTGCGCACCGCAGCGGTCATGGGTGATGACGCCGTCCGCCAGCAGGTTGTTGAAGCAGCTACCGAAGCCGGTGAAGACTACTGGCCTATGCCCATGCCCGAGCACCTGCGCAAGAGCCTCAAGTCCCCCGTCGCCGACCTGCAGAACATTGGCTCCCGCTACGGCGGCATGCTGGTAGCCGGCCAGTTCCTCGAAGAATTCGTGGGCGAAAAGGACGGCGTAAAGATTCCCTGGGCCCACCTGGACTTCGCAGGCCCCTCCTTCAACGAGGAAGGCCCCTACGGTTTTACCCCCAAGGAAGGCACCGGCCACTCCATCGCCACCCTGATTAAGTTCATCGAGGCCTACGCCTAAGCCTTACTTTCCAGGGAACTTTTACATTTGCACCCCGTTGCCCGCGTTCTAGCAGGTAACGGGGTGTAATCATGCCCACCCGAGCAATAAAACACCTGCCAATAGTGGCAGGCGGACGCGTTCAAGGGATAAGCTAGAAAGCGACAGTACATAAGGGGGCTTAGGCCTCCGCGACCCATGCAAGGGAGCGTCAACGTGGCCGATTCGGCAACAACAGAATTCGATATCCTCATCCTCGGTGGCGGTAGTGCCGGTTACTCCGCAGCTCTGCGCGCGGTACAGCTGGGCTTCACCGTAGGTCTGATCGAAAAGAGTAACCTGGGCGGCACCTGCCTGCACACCGGTTGTATCCCCACCAAGGCTTACCTGCACGCTGCAGAACTCGCTTCCGAGGCTCAGCACGCTTCAAAGTACGGTGTAAACACCACCCTCGAGTCCATCGATATGGCTAAGGTTCGTGACTACAAGGACGGCATCGTCGCCGGCAAGTTCAAGGGCCTGACCGGCCTTCTCAAGATGAAGAAGGTCACCGTCATCGAGGGTGAAGGCAAGCTCACCGGCAAGGACACCATCACCGTCGCTGGCACCGAATACAAGGGCAAGCACATCATCCTGGCATCCGGTTCTGTCTCCAAGACTTTCGGCATCGAGATTCGTGACCGCGTACTCACCTCCACCGAAGCCCTGCAGATGGACTACCTGCCCAAGAGCGCTATCGTTCTGGGCGGCGGCGTCATCGGCTCCGAGTTCGCTTCCATGTGGAACTCCATGGGCGTAGAGGTCACCATCATCGAGGGCCTGCCCCACCTGGTCCCCAATGAAGACCCCTCCATCATCAAGGTCGTTGAGCGCGAATTCAAGAAGCGCGGCATCAAGTCCTCCCTGGGCAAGTTCTTCAAGACCGTTGAACAGGACGCCAACGGCGCCAAGGTCACCCTTGAAGATGGCACCGTCTTCGAGGCAGACATCGTTCTCGTTGCTGTCGGCCGTGGCCCCAACACCGAAGGCTTTGGCTACGACGAGCAGGGCCTGACCATGGACCGCGGCTTCGTCATCACCAACGAGCGCCTGCATACCGGCGTTGGCAACATCTACGCTATCGGCGACATCGTCCCCGGCGTCCAGCTGGCCCATCGCGGTTACCAGCAGGGTCGCTTCGTTGCCGAAGAAATCGCTGGCCTCAACCCCCAGGTTGTTGAAGATATCAATATCCCCAAGGTCACCTTCTGCGAGCCTGAGATCGCCTCCATCGGCTATTCCCAGCCCAAGGCTGAAGAGAAGTTCGGCAAGGAAAACGTTGAGGTTGCAGAGTACAACCTGGCTGGCAACGGCAAGTCCTCCATCCTGGGCACCGGCGGCCTGGTCAAGGTCGTCCGCGAGAAGAACGGCCCCATCATCGGCGTTCACGCTGTTGGTAAGCGCATGGGCGAGCAGATTGGTGAGGCCCAGATGTGGGTTGTCTGGGAAGCCTTCCCCGAGGATGTCGCCCAGTTCATCCACGCCCACCCCACCCAGAACGAATCCCTGGGCGAGGCTGCAATGGCTCTGGCAGGCGCACCCCTGCACGGCTAAGACAAGCCCCTGAGGTAGGCGCTAGCCCTGGCCCCGGTTATAGGGCCAGCGCCTACCCCCTACAGATTTTTATCACTCACAAGGAGAGCACGAAGGACTATGTCCACCACCGTAGAACTGCCCGCACTGGGCGAATCCGTAACCGAGGGTACCGTTACCCGCTGGCTCGTTGAGGTTGGCGAAACCGTTGAGGTTGACCAGCCCATCGTTGAGGTGTCCACCGACAAGGTCGATACCGAGGTTCCCTCACCCGTAGCCGGTGTTGTTGAGAAGATTCTCGTTGAAGAGGACGAGGACGTCGAGGTCGGCGCTCCCCTCATCGTTATTGGCGACGGCTCCGGCGCAGGCTCATCTGACGATGCCCCCGCCGCAGAAGCCCCCAAGGCTGAAGAGAAGGAAAAAGCACCCGCCGCTGAGGAAAAGAAGGAAGAGGCACCCGCCGCCGCCCCCGTGTCCTCAGGCTCAGCTTCTGGCACCGAGGTTACCCTGCCCGCCCTGGGCGAGTCCGTCACCGAAGGCACCATCACCCGCTGGCTCAAGGAAGTTGGCGAAGAAGTTGCTGTTGACGAGCCTCTCGTAGAGGTGTCCACCGACAAGGTCGATACCGAGGTTCCCTCACCCGTAGCAGGTACCCTGCTCGAAATCCGCATCCAGGAAGATGAGGACGCCGAGGTCGGCCAGGTTCTGGCTATCATCGGTGACGCTTCAGCCGCTTCTGCTCCCGCAGAAGAGAAGAAGGAAGAAGCGCCCGCAGCTGAGGAAAAGAAGGAAGAAGTACCCGTTGTTTCCTCCACCGACGAAGCTGCCGAGGCTCCCGCTGTTGAACTACCCTCCGGCGAAAACGGCGAAGCCTACGTCACTCCCCTGGTCCGTAAGCTGGCCAAGCAGGAAGGCATCGACCTGTCCACCATCAAGGGCACCGGTGTTGGTGGCCGTATCCGCAAGCAGGACGTCCTGGCTGCTGCTGAAGCTAAGAAGGGCGCTGCTCCCGTAGCATCAGCACCCGCTGCTGAAGCTCCCGCAACCGCAGCTCCTGCCAAGAAGGAAGCCCCCAAGGCTGCAGCGTCCTCAAAGCGCGGCACCACCGAAAAGGCTCCCCGCATCCGCCAGACCGTTGCTAAGCGTATGGTTGAGTCACTGGCTGTTTCAGCTCAGCTGACCACCGTCCAGGAAATCGACCTGACCCGTCTGGTTGCCCTGCGCAACAAGGCTAAGGCCGGCTTCGAGGCTCGCGAGGGCACCAAGCTCACCTTCCTGCCCTTCTTCACCAAGGCAGTCACCGAAGCTCTGCAGCAGTTCCCCCAGTTCAACTCCTCCATGAGCGATGACTTCAAGGAAATCACCTACCACGGTTCCGAGAACATCGGCCTGGCAGTTGATACCCCCAAGGGTCTGCTCGTTCCTGTTGTCAAGGACGCCGGCGACCTCAACATCGCAGGTATCGCCAAGAAGATCAACGACGTTGCCAAGCGCGCCCGCGACGGCCAGGTCGGCCCCGAGGAGCTGTCAGGTTCAACCTTCACCATCTCCTCCACCGGCCAGACCGGCGGTGTCTTCTTCACCCCGATTATCAACCAGCCCAACGTAGCGATCCTGGGCATCGGCTCCACCAACAAGCGTCCTGCTGTTATCCAGGATGCCGAAGGTAACGATGTGATCGCTATCCGCTCACTGGCCTACTTCTCGCTGACCTACGACCACCGCGTTGTAGACGGTGCAGACGCTGGCCGCTTCCTGGCCTTCCTCAAGCAGCGCCTTGAAGAAGCAGCTTTCGAAGCTGAGGTTGGTCTCTAAACCACAGCTCTTGGTTCTCTGAACTAGGCTCTCGGGTGCCCCGCTGGTAGCAACCAGCGGGGCACTCTTCTGTCTTTTATGGGTATGGGGTCTCGCGTGGTCACCCCCACACCGGTTTTAGTGGCGAACTGTCGCTAAACAAACAGGTATTACGTAGACTTGTCATCATGGCTATCGCATTTTCTATTCTTCTTTTCTTGCACATCGTTGGTGCCGCAATGGTTTTCGGTCTGTGGCTAGGCACCTTTAAGCAGGGCATCGTTCTGCCCGGTCAGTTCCACGCGGCCCTGCTGCAGGTCGTCACCGGTTTTGCTCTCTACTTCATCCAGATGTCACAGAACATGACTCTGAACCACATGATGATTGGTATCAAGATGGTGATTGCCCTGGTCATCGCTGTAGCGGCCTTTATGGGCCAGAAGAAGTACAAGGCTGCCCGCGCCCTGGGCACCCCTGAAAACGGTAAGAGCGTAGCCCTGGCCCATACTGTTGGTGGCCTGGCTCTGATCAATATCGCTATCGCTGTTTTCATGCAGTACCCCCAGATCTAATAAGGCGAGAATACCTAGGTTCTTACTCCCAGGGGCGGTGTACCGGTTTGGTGCACCGCCCCTGGTCTATATAGCGGCAGGGCTGTAGGTGCTAGAGGGCGGACGGGTCTAGGGGGAGGGGCCGCGCCTCGGTTAGCAGGTAGGTTCCGCCCTCAGCTTGGAGAATCAGCTCCACGTCTTGGAGCACCCTGCCATCGTGCCGACTTATACCCTGCGCTGCCAGTTCCCGATCGCTACCTGCGGGGCTGTAGCCGACCGCTTGCACCGTGGCCTGGATTCTATAGCCGTTCTCGGTTGCCGTGATCTCGCTGATATCCACCAGTTCTGTGCTCATATCGGCTAAAGCGGCTGCACCTTCACTTGCTAGTAGCTGGCTATCGGTTTCGGCCAGGGGCGAGCCTAAAACCGCGTAATCGCCCATGCTCGCGGTTTCTCCCGAGGCAAGTACCCGGCTCCGGGTGGCTACGAGCTCTGCTACAAGAAGAGCTATATCGTCACCGCTGGGTTCTAGGGCTACTGCCTGATCTTGATCGGTTTCTGCCTGCTGTGCCTTAGCAGCGCGCTGCTGATCTGCCTCTGACGGCATAAGAGCAGGCAGAGAGCCCGATGCATCAACCGCTGCCGGGGCAGCTGAATCCTGCTGGTGCGCCGATGAGAACAGCTGGTACCCGGCCCCGGCTATGGCGAGAAAACCTATCAAGATAGCACCGCTCAGGGCCCAGCGCTCCCGCAGGTGCTGGCCTACCGGTAGTCGTCCGGGGCCTTTGCCTTTCCTCCTAATACGGGACAGCTTACCTTGAGGCGCCTTACTCCCCCTCGATACGTCGGGCAGTTTCCCGTAAATTTGGCGGCGTTGTTTCACCGCCCGGCGGGGCTCTACTGGCGCAGGTTGCCTGTAGGCAGGAAGACGGGAATGCACGCTCTGGTGGGCGCTGAGATGGAGTTCGAGAGGCTCGGGGTCTGCTGCCAGTTCAATAGGGGCTAATAGATCAGCAAGCTGGGGCTGCTGGGCGCGAGAGTCGATAGCATCCTCAAGGGTCTGGGCCAGGGCCTCGCTGGCCTGGGGTACAGCCAGGTTTAGGGGAGCCCTCAGGCGCATGGCCTTCGGTTCTTCCCCGGTAAGGCAGAGCCAGAGCAGGGCAGCGCAGGCTGCGATGTCCTCTGCCTGCCGGCTCTTCTGTACCGCGGACGCCAGTGGGCGAGTATCGATATCGGGGGCAAGGAGTTTCAGCTCGCCCCGCACGGTGAAAACGCAGTGGCGGGCCGCTAGCTCAGAATAGGCAAAGCCCTGTTCGTGGAGGTAGGTCAGTGCCTGGGTGAGAGCCCGGGCAACGGTGGTTACCTGCCCCAGGGGCAGTTTTCCCTTGGCTCGGCAATAGTCGGCCAGAGTGCCAGCCTCGGCCGGTTCATACCAGATATGGTAGGAGTCCTGCGATGAGGTCACCGCATCGACCCTCAGCACTGCGGGGTGAGGGGTGAGGGAACACAGCCGTTCTGCGGATTTCGCACTAGCTTCTGCGTCACCGGTGAGCTGAGTCAGGGTGTAGGGGCCCGCCTGCAGCTCAAGGTGGGCGGCACTTTGATAGCCGCAGTCCACAATCCAGGTGCTGTGGTGAGCTCCGCTTTCAAGGCGGTAGCGCGGGGTTACATCGGGTAGCGGCAGGCCCTGGTCGTTGTCTGGTTCAGGCGGTGCGGACGCCCGGGTCGGCTGGGGTAGGTCTGTGGGGGTACTCATGCTTTAGCTATACACCACCTGGCAGCGCAGCCGCCGGGAGTATCCACAGGACCAGCATTTACGCTAGTCAACTGCATGAAGGTGCCCTGTGGATAAAAACGTCATCTAGCGTCACAGCACCGCACCCCGGGTTCAGACGAGCAGAATTTCCCTGAATATTTTCGCCCCACCGCCAAAAGGGCTACCCTAGAAGGTATGGCACTTTTGTTTGAACGGGTCGGGCTTGCCCCCGACTATGTGGAATACACCTCGGCGCTCAACTACCAGCGCACCGTCCACGAAGAAGTCGCCACCGGCGTCCGGCAAAATACCGTCCTACTGCTAGAACACGAAGAAGTCATTACCGCCGGTAAGCGCACCGAAGATCACGAATACCCGACCGATGACCGCGTGCCCGTCATCAAAATTGACCGCGGTGGTAAGCTCACCTGGCACGGCCCTGGCCAGCTGGTTGGCTACCCTATCGTGCAGCTTCCCGAGCCCATCGACGTCGTCCGCTACGTGCGGGTACTCGAAGAGGTGCTCATCAACGTCCTGACCGACCTGGGCATCACCTGCCAGCGGGTCGAGGGGCGTTCAGGCGTCTGGGTGCTAGGCGATGGCGCCCTGGTGCAAGACAAAAAAATTGCAGCTATCGGCATCCGCGTTGCAAAGAACACCACCATGCACGGTTTCTCCATCAACTGCAACAACCCCACCGACCCCTTCGGCGCCTTTATCCCCTGCGGCATCACCGATGCGGGCGTCACCACCATCAGCGAACAACTCGGCCGGAATATAAACCCCGCCGATATTGTTGACCGGGTAGAAGAAGAGCTGGCCCGTTACACCGACCAGCTCGCCGCCGACTTCACGCCGGCCCCCAGCACATAAACCGCTCTCCGGCAGAAGCCGCCAGCACACCCACCACAGGTTTACCATCAAAGGAGAACCCCACCTCATGAGCGCCCAGCCAGAAGGCCGCAAGCTACTTCGCGTTGAAGCCCGCAACGCAGAGGTCCCCATCGAGAAGAAGCCCTCATGGATCAAAACCAAGG
Organism: Candidatus Rothia avicola; assembly: GCA_019115985.1. Taxonomy (GTDB): domain Bacteria; phylum Actinomycetota; class Actinomycetes; order Actinomycetales; family Micrococcaceae; genus Rothia; species Rothia avicola. The sequence goes on from DXCN01000075.1 coordinate 15,216, forward strand.
CCAAGGTTGGCCCCGAATACAAAGAAATGGTTGACCTAGCCCGAGGCTCTGGTCTTCACACCGTGTGTGAAGAGGCTGGCTGCCCCAACATCTACGAGTGCTGGGAAGACCGTGAAGCAACCTACCTGATTGGCGGTTCAGAATGCACCCGCCGCTGCGACTTCTGCATGATCGACACCGGTAAGCCCGTTGCTATTGACCGCACCGAGCCTCTTAAGGTGGCCCTCAACGTCAAGAAGATGGGCCTGCGCTACGCCACCGTCACCGGTGTAGCCCGTGACGATCTTGAGGACGGCGGCGCCTGGCTTTATGCCGAAACCATCCGCCAGATTCATCGCATTTCCCCCAACACCGGCGTCGAAATTCTGATCCCCGACTTCAAGGGGAAAGAAGAGGACGTCCAGCAGGTCATCGACGCAGCCCCCGAGGTCTTCGCCCACAACCTTGAAACCGTCCCGCGTATCTTCCGTCAGATTCGCCCCGCCTTCCGCTACGAGCGCTCCCTGGACGTCATTACCCAGGGCAAGGAAGCCGGTCTGATTACCAAGTCCAACCTGATTCTGGGCATGGGCGAAACCAATGACGAGGTCTACGAGGCCCTCTGCGACCTGCACGATGCCGGTACCGACCTGATTACCCTCACCCAGTACCTGCGCCCCGGCCCCCTCTTCCACCCCATCGACCGGTGGGTCAAGCCCGCCGAGTTCGTTGAGCTCTCAAAGATGGCCGAAGAAATTGGCTTTGCCGGTGTGATGGCAGGCCCCATGGTGCGCTCGTCCTACCGTGCAGGTAAGCTCTGGGCCCGTGCTATGAAGAAGCAGGGACGCGAAATCCCTGAGCACCTGTCGCATATCGACGACTCAGGCTTTGCTATGCAAGAGGCCAGCTCCCTGGTAGCAGCAGGGGCCTAGAGGACGCTAACCCCTAAGGTTTCAAGCGCCCACCGGTTTCATCGGTGGGCGCTTGCCGTATAGAATGGGTAAGTTAGGGCGCGTATCGCACCCGCCCGCCCAGAATCGACTCACGAAGGAAACACAGTGGCTGAATCCCGTGGCAGCACCCGCGCACAGACCCGCGAAGAAAAGAAGAAGGCTCGCGAAGAGCGCCGCGCCCAGCGCGGCCCCGGCATGTTTGCTCAGATGAAGCAGGTCTATGCCATGACCCGTGAGCAGGACCCCAACATCCCCTGGATTCTTGCTCTGATCTTCTTTGGCACCGTCCTGGTCTTCCTGCTGATCGGCCTGCTGCTCAAGAACTGGATTACCTTCCTTCTCATCGGTATCCCCCTGGGCATTCTTTTCGCCGTCATGGTGCTCTCCCGCCGGGCAGAAAAGGCAGCCTTCGCCCAGCTGGAAGGCCAGCCCGGTCGCTCCGGTGCAGCGCTCTCAACCCTGCGCCGCGGTTGGATTTTCGAGCAGCAGCCCGTAGCCGCTAACAAGTCCCAGGACGTCGTCTTCCGCGCTATTGGCCGCCCCGGCATCGTCCTGGTCACCGAAGGCCCTACCGGCCGCGTCAACGGTCTGGTCCAGAAGGAAAAGCTCAAGTACGCCAAGATTGTACCGACCGTTCCTGTGACCGTCATCAACACCGGGCACGCTGAGGGCCAGGTTGAACTCAAGCAGCTCACCAGGACCATGAACAAACTGCCCAAGAAGCTCACCCAGCAGGAAATGCACCAGGTGGCTAACCGCATTGATTCGCTCTCAAAGCACAACAATATGCTGAACGCTATTCCTAAGGGTATTGACCCCATGCGTATGCGCCCCGACCGTCGGGGCATGCGCTAAGCCACAGGTTTCCCATCAAGAAGGGCCCGCTCAACAGATGTTGAGCGGGCCCCTTCTTGATGCGTACTACTGCACAGGCTTCTTCTTTGAACCGCGCCACCAGTTCATGATGAAAACGTAGGCGATCAGCACCAGGGTTATCTGCATCATGTAGCGGTCGATGGTCTCGAGGGTGGGCTGGATGCCCTCGCCAAAGCGCCCCCCCAGGTAAAGATAAAAGAGCTTGTTGCCGATTGCTAGCAGGTAGATATAAAGGCCGATAACCCAGCCCTTGAGTTTACGGATACCGGCGATAGCCACCAGAATCGTAGCCGGAATCGGTGAGAAAGGGATAAAGCCCAGCAGCAGACTCAGAAAGAGGTGCTTCTCAACAAACCCCTCAAGTTTGCGCCACCACAGGGGGGTGTGGTTGGCAAACAGCCAGGTGATGAAGTCCTGACCCCAGTGCTTCCCCATCAAGAAGTAGACCGCCATGAACTTGATGTGGCTGGCGGCAGCAGCTGCGGTTAGGGCTGCCAGTGTGAGGGCAGCTCCCTGGTTCTGAGCAGCGGTAATCAGCAGCCCCAGCCCCGAACCGGTCAGTAAAGAGACCAGCCAGGGCGCGTTGACCAGCAGATGAGGCCGCAGAGGAATCATGACCATTGAGTAAATGGTCATGAAGGCAAGCAGGCTCAGCAGGACCTTATCGATTGGCCTGGGCTGGGTCAGAAAGGACGGCAGCGCCGGGTCGTTCTCTTTCTGCGGCTCTTCGCCGGTAGGGTTTGTCATATCGTCTTTCATTTATCGAATCATCACCAAAATAGTGTGGCGGGCCCGGTCGTGCAGGCCGCGCTGGTCGGCATCCATAATGACAACGGGCAGCACCAGCATGACCATAGACTGGCGGATCAGAGCGGTCAGCCAGCCAGCGGGCTTACCATCAAGTCGCTGTACCTGCATACCGAGGGCAAAATGCCCCACCGTGTGCCCCATAAAACCGACAGCAGCAACCATATAGAGCCAGAACATAACCAGCTGGGCAACATCAAGCGCAGCGGTATTCACGCCCGGAAAAACTGTCTGCCCCAGCACAAAGAACATGCCTTCAATGAGCAGCCAGTCAATCCAGAAGGCCAGCAAACGGCGCACCGGGCGAGCGATAGCGCCCCGCCCCGACCGCGGCCTGCCCATATTCTGCCCGGGGTACTCCTGGTCGGTAGGAGCCCCCTCTATCCAAGAACCTAAATCTCTTCTCGTAACCACCCCACTAACCTTACCGGCTCTTACCCCCTTTCTGCCCAAGAAAACCTGGCGCAGACGTCCTGCCCTCTGAGAAACCTGCCCCAGGCCACCTACACTAGAAAAAGGGAACCTAGCCACCCAAACCTACGTAACACCAAC
>DXCN01000076.1 GCA_019115985.1 Candidatus Rothia avicola
ACCGACGAAGCCCTCGCTCTGCGCGGCAAGGCCGGTGTAGCTAACGCCCGCCTGGCCTTCGAGGTCTACGAGCAGGCCTTCTCCTCCGAGCGCTGGGCCCGCCTGGAAGCCGCAGGTGCCAACCGCCAGCGTCCGCTCTGGGCATCTACCGGCGTGAAGAACCCCGCCTACCCCGATACCCTCTACGTCACCGAAATTGCAGCCCCCGGCACCGTCAACACCATGCCCGAGGCAACCCTCAACGCAACCTTCGACCACGCAGAGGTTGCGGGTAACGCTATTGAGGGCACCTACGAGGAATCCACCGAGATCCTCAACCAGCTCGAAGCTGTGGGTATCTCCTACAACGACGTGGTAGAAAAGCTGGAAACCGAAGGTGTTGAGAAGTTCGAGGTCTCCTGGAAGGAACTGCTCGATACCGTCACCGCCGCACTGTCTGACAGCAAGTAGCACCGTTTCACGCTGAGGGTGGGGCATATCCCCCACCCTCACTGCACCCGCTCACCATCATCCCAGCCCGGCGGCAGGCACCCGCCGGCGGTGGTCACTAGTACACTAGAACAAGAGAACCGCGGCAGCCCCCACACCTTTCACAGCTGCCGCCCCAACCAACCTGTGAAGGATTCACGGCGGTGGCCAACACTCACGATTCAAACCCCCTGCGCGACCCGCGTGACCGCAGACTGACCCGCGTGGCAGGCCCGTCCTCCCTGGTCTTCTTCGGCGTCACCGGTGACCTTGCGCGCAAGAAACTACTCCCCGCGGTCTACGACCTGGTCAACCGCGGCCTGCTCCCGCCCAGCTTCGGCCTGGTCGGTTTCGGACGCCGCGAGTGGAGCCACGAGGACTTCCAGCAGGAGGTGCGCGGGCACGTTGAAGCCCACGCCCGCACCCCCTTCCGCGAGGACGTCTGGAACCAGTTCGCTGCCGGCATTCGCTTTGTCACCGGCACCTTCGACTCCGACGAGTCCTTTGAAAAGCTCAAGGCAACCCTGGCAGAGCTCGACAAAACCCGAGGTACCCGAGGCAATCACGCCTTCTACCTGTCGATCCCTCCCAAGGACTTCGACCAGGTACTGCAGAAGCTAGCCGATCACGATCTGGCTAACCACAACCAGCACGAGGGTTGGCGCCGTGTGGTCATCGAAAAGCCTTTCGGCCACAATCTCGAAACCGCCCGCGAACTCAACGCCATTGTTGAGCGGGTCTTCCCCGCCGATTCGGTCTTCCGTATCGACCACTACCTGGGCAAAGAAACCGTGCAGAATATTCTGGCCATGCGCTTTGCCAACCAGATGTTCGAGCCCCTGTGGAACGCCACCAATGTCGACCACGTGCAGATTACCATGGCCGAAGATATCGGTATCGGTACCCGCGCTGGCTACTACGACGGCGTGGGCGCTGCCCGCGACGTCATTCAGAACCACCTGCTGCAGCTGCTGGCGCTCACCGCCATGGAAGAGCCCGTCAGCTTCAACGCCGAGCACCTGCGGGCCGAGAAGGCCAAGGTGCTTGAGGCAGTCCAGATTCCCGACGACATTGCTTCAGCCTTTGCCATCGGCCAGTACGCTGCTGGCAACCAGGGCGGTGAAGAGGTCAACGGCTTCTTCGACGAGAACGACATTCCTGCCGATTCCCGCACCGAAACCTTCGCCGCCCTCAAGCTAAACATCAACACCCGCCGCTGGGCGGGTGTGCCCTTCTACCTGCGCGCGGGCAAGCGCCTGGGCCGCCGCGTCACTGAAATTGCCGTAGTCTTCAAGAAGGCCCCCAACCTGCTCTTCGGCGGCAGCGCCGATAGCTCCGGCCAGAACGCGATTGTGATTCGTGTGCAGCCCGATGAGGGCATGACTCTGCGCTTTGCCTCTAAGGTGCCCGGCACCCAGATGGAAATCCGCGACGTCAACATGGACTTTGGCTACTCCCACTCCTTCACCGAAGAGTCCCCCGAGGCCTACGAGCGTCTGATTCTCGATGTGCTGCTCGGTGAGCCCCCGCTCTTCCCCCGCCACGAAGAGGTTGAGCTCTCCTGGAAGATTCTTGACCCCTTCGAAGAGTACTGGGAAGAAAACAAAATTAAACCCGAAGCCTACGCCCCCGGTTCGTGGGGCCCGGCTTCTGCCCACGAAATGCTGGAACGCGACGGCCGTGCTTGGAGACGCCCATGATGAAGAAACTCAAAGACACCACTGTGGGCGAGGTCGCCAAGGAGCTCTCCCGCCTGCGCAGTGAGGAGGGGGCGACCACGTCCTCTCGCGTGCTCACCCTGGTCATTCTGGCCGAAAAGGGCCATTCAAAGACCGCGGTTGAGGCGGCCCTGAAGGCCTCCTACGAGCACCCCTCCCGCATTATCGTCCATATCGACTACGGTCAGGACGCCGAGGACCGGCTCGATGCCCGCATTTACGTGGGCGGCGACGCGGGTGCTTCAGAACTCATCATTCTGCGCGGGTACGGTTCAGCGGCTGTCACTACCGAGTCCCTGATTTCGGGGCTACTGCTACCCGACTCCCCCATCGTTGCCTGGTGGCCCCACTCGGTTCCCGAGAACCCGGCAGAGCACTCTATCGGCAAGATTGCCCAGCGCCGTATCACCGATTCAGCCCGTGCTTATGACCCCCTGGGCGTGCTAGAGAAGCTGGCTGCCAGCTACAAGGACGGCGACACCGACCTGGCCTGGATTCGCCTGACCCTCTGGCGTATTCAGATTGCCGCGGTCTTCGACCAGATTGAGCCTGCCCCCGTCAAACGTGTGGTGGTCTCAGGTTCCTCCATGAGCCCCTCGGTTGTCTTGCTCGGTGCCTGGCTGGGTGACCGCCTGGGCGCTGAGGTACACCTGCGCACCACCGATGTGCAGCGTGGCCTCTACAAGGTAGAACTTGAACGCGAAGACGGCTCCATCGTCATCCACCGCCCCGGTCGCAACATTGCTACCATTTCCTCCCCCGGTGTGCCCGACCAGCAGATTTCCCTGCCGGCCCGTTCCCTGGCTGACTGCCTGGCCGAAGAGCTGCGCCGCCTTGACCCCGATGAGGTCTACGGCGAGGTGCTTAAGTCTGTTGTCGCCAGTGGCAACATCGTTGTCGATGTTAACGTAGACGATGTGCACGATGAGGGTGCCGATTATACGGAGGTCTACGATGCCTAACCCTGTCGTCGTTTCCCACCTCGATAAGGCCCAGCTGCAGCTGGCAGGTGCCACCCGCATCATCAATGTGGCTACCACCGCTGTGGCTGCCCGCGGTATCGCCCACCTGTCGCTGACCGGCGGCACCATGGGTATTGCGGTGCTTGCGGGTATTGCAGAAAGCCCGCTGAGCGCCACCGTGGACTGGTCCAAGGTTCATTTCTGGTGGTCAGACGAGCGGTTTGTGCCGCGCGGCCACGCTGATCGCAACGAACAGCAGGCCAAGGACGCCTGGCTCACCTCCCTGGGGCTGCCGGAAGAAAACCTGCACGTCATGGGTGCCTCAGATGTTTTTGACACTCCGGAGGAAGCGGCCGAAGCCTACACTGCTGAGCTGGCCCGCTACGCCCCCGAGGGTGAGGCGTCCCCCCTCTTTGACCTGACCCTGCTGGGTATGGGGCCCGATGGCCACATCGCCTCCCTCTTTCCCGACCGGGCCGAGATTCTAGAGGCTGAGGCCACCGCCCTTGCGGTGCACAACTCCCCCAAGCCCCCGCCCACCCGCGTGAGCCTGACCCTACCGGTGATCAACTACTCAGAGCGCATCTGGTTCCTGGTTGCCGGTAGCGATAAGGCCGAGGCAACTGCCCGCCTGCGGGCGGCGTCCGCTCTGCCCGAAACCCAACTGACCGCTGAGATCCTCACCCAGACCCCGGCAGCTGGGGCCCGCGGCCTGCTCGAAACCCTGATTCTGGCAACTGAGGACGCCCTCGGCTCGGCGTCCTAGAGTTCAGGGTATTGAGAGACAAAAAAATTCCCGCCTACCGGTGAACCGGTAGGCGGGAATTTTTGATGTAAACCTAGATAACGGCGGTTTCAGAGAAACGCAGCACCAGGGCGTAACCGATAATCGCAAAGACCCACAGCAGAATCACTGTGACGGTCAGACGGATTAGGTTTTTAGATGCCATGCCCGAAGAGTTCAGGGAGGTAGTCATGCCACCACCGAACATGTCTGAGAGGCCGCCGCCCTTACCGCGGTTCAGTAGAACCAGCAGGATGGTAAGAATACTCGCGATAGTAATCAGGACCATCAGGATAATCTTGAGGGTTTCCACGCAGAACCTTTCAGTCGGGTTGAAGAGCGTTTCGAAGCGCCATCAATCTACTATACCCCTAGTTAGGGTAATTTTTAGGCCTTGTAACGAGCGATGTTAGCGAATTCGGTGGCATCGAGGGAAGCGCCGCCGACCAGTACACCGTCGACGTCTGCCTCTGCCATGATCTCGGGGGCTGAGGCTGCCTTGACGGAGCCGCCGTAGAGTACGCGCACCTTGTCGGCGACCTCTGCGGAGTAGAGCTTGGTCAGTTCCTCGCGGATAGCCTTGCTCATTTCCTGGGCGTCAGCTGCGGTTGCAACCTTGCCGGTACCGATAGCCCAGACGGGCTCGTAGGCTACAACCAGGGTCTCAGCCTGTTCTGCGGTCAGGCCCTCGATGGAGCCACGCAGCTGGTCCAGGGTGAAGTCGACGTGCTCGCCGGCTTCACGCTTGTCGAGGCCTTCACCGACACAGAGTACGGGGGTGAGCTCATTGCGGTAGGCAGCCTGTACCTTAGCGGCGCAGATAGCGTCGGTTTCACCGTGGATGGTGCGGCGCTCTGAGTGACCGACCAGCACGTAGGTTGCACCCAGCTTCTTGAGGAAGACGCCGGAGATGTCGCCGGTGTAGGCACCGGAGTCCTGGTCTGAGAGGTCCTGGCCGCCGTAGACGATGTTGAGCTTGTCGCCGTCAACCAGGGTCTGCACGGAGCGGATGTCGGTGAAGGGAGGGAAAACGGCAACTTCGGCACTGTCGTAGTCGAAGTTGGTGTCGTCCAGGGTCCAGGCCAGCTTCTGGAGCAGGGTCACACCTTCGGTGTGGTCCATGTTCATCTTCCAGTTGCCTGCGATGAGGGGCTTGCGAGTCATGGGCTCGTTCCTTTCGCGAAATCTTGAGGTGGGTGGGCAGGACGCGGCGGGTGTGCCCGTCCTGCCCGCTGGCGGGTTAACCGCCGGGTGGCTTACCGCCACCTGGTCTTGTTTTAGGCGCCGAGTGCTTCGAGGCCGGGCAGGGTCTTACCTTCGATGTATTCGAGAGAAGCGCCGCCGCCGGTGGAGATGTGGCCGAACTGGTCATCGGAGAAGCCCAGGTTGCGCACTGCTGATGCTGAGTCGCCGCCACCGATGATGGAGAAGGCCTCTGACTCGACGAGGGCGTCGGCTACTGCCTTGGTGCCGCCTGCGAAGGCTTCAATTTCGAAGACGCCTACGGGGCCGTTCCAGAAGACCAGCTTGGCTTCCTTGATCTTCTGGGCGAAAAGTTCGCGGGTTGCGGGGCCGATGTCGAGACCCTCTGCCTTGGCGCCCAGCTTGCCGCCGGTGAGGTCTTCGATGGGGCGGATTTCGGTGTTAGCGTCGTTGGAGAAGTCATCTGACCAGACGATGTCTGAGGCGATGATGAGTTCGGTACCCTTCTTGGGGGCTTCTTCCATGTAGCGCTTGCAGTTTTCGATCTGGTCTTCTTCCAACAGGGACTGGCCGACCTCGTAGCCCATGGCCTTGGCGAAGGTGTAGCCCATGCCACCACCGATCAGCAGGGCATCTGCCTTACCGATGAGGTTGTCGATAACTGCCAGCTTGTCTGAGACCTTAGCGCCACCCATGACAACAACGAAGGGGCGGTCGGGGTTCTTGATGACCTTCTGCAGAACGTCAACTTCGGTCTTGACCAGGTCGCCCAGGTAGGCGGGCAGTTCCTTGGCGATGTCGTACACCGAGGCGTGCTTACGGTGCACAGCGCCGAAGGCGTCATTCACGTAGGCGCCGTTCTCGCCGGTCAGGGCTGCCAGTTCTGCTGCGAATTCGGCTCGCTCAGCGTCGTCCTTGGAGGTTTCACGGGCGTCGTAGCGTACGTTTTCAACAACGAGCAGTTCGCCGTCCTTCAGTGCCTCGGCCTTGGCCTTGGCGTCCTCGCCCACCAGGTCGGTTGCGATGATGACGGGGAAGTCTGCCAGTTCTGCCAGGCGCTCTGCGGCGGGCTTGATGGAGTACTGGGGGTCTACCTGGCCCTTGGGGCGGCCCAGGTGGGCGGTGACGATGACGCGGGCACCGGCGTCGGTGAGCTTCTTGAGTACGGGTAGGGAGGCGCGGACGCGGCCGTCATCGGTGACGACGCCGTCCTTGAGGGGTACGTTCAGGTCGGACCGGACGAGAACGCGGCGGCCTGCTACGCCACCGTCGATGAGCTCTGCGAGAGTCTTTGCCATGGGAGTTTTCATCTCCATACAGTGAGAGTTGGTTGTGGCTAGCCCCGGTATGGGGCCGGATAAAGGGATGGGTTAGCGAACCGCGCGCGTGCGCGTCGATTCGCTAACCCTATCTTATTGGTGTCTTGTTCAAGACCGGTGGATGACAGCTTAGAGAGCTGCTACTACCTTGTTGGTGAACATGACCAGGCGTGAAACATAGCCGTATTCGTTGTCGTACCAGGCGATAACCTTGACCTGGTTGCCGATGACCTTGGTCAGGGGGGCATCGAAGACGGTTGAAACGGGCTCACCTTCGATGTCCTTGGAGACAATGGGCTCCTCGGAGTAGGTGATGATGCCCTTCATGGGGCCCTCTGCTGCTTCCTTGACGGCTGCGTTGACCTCTTCAACGGTAACTTCGCGTGAAGCGGTGAAGGTCAGGTCGGTGATGGAGCCGGTGGGGGTGGGTACGCGAACTGCGAAGCCGTCCAGCTTGCCCTTGAGTTCGGGCAGAACCAGGCCAACAGCTGCTGCTGCACCGGTTGAGGTGGGAACCATGTTCAGGGCTGCGGCGCGGGCGCGGCGCAGGTCTGAGTGGGGGGCGTCCTGCAGGCGCTGGTCAGCGGTGTAGGCGTGGATGGTGGTCATCAGGCCCTTTTCGATACCGAACTTCTCGTGCAGAACCTTGCCATTGGTGCTAGGCAGTTGGTGGTGCAGGATGCAGCCGAGATGATGTTGTG
>DXCN01000077.1 GCA_019115985.1 Candidatus Rothia avicola
CGTTGAAGTAGGCGGGGACGGTGATGACGGCGTCGGTAACCTTGTCGTTCAGGTAGGCTTCAGCATCGCCCTTGAGCTTCATGAGGATACGGGCTGAGATTTCCTGGGCGGTGTACTTCTTGCCATCGATATCGATGGTCCAGTCGGTGCCCATGTGGCGCTTGACGGAGGCGATGGTGCGGTCAACGTTGGTGACTGCCTGACGCTTTGCGACGTCGCCCACCAGAACTTCGCCGTCCTTTGAGAAAGCTACGACGGAGGGGGTGGTGCGGGCACCTTCTGCGTTGGCGATGACGATGGGCTCGCCACCTTCGAGGACTGATACAACTGAGTTGGTAGTACCGAGGTCAATACCTACTGCACGTGACATGTTTACTCCTTATGGTTTGGTTATCTGTACATCTTTCAAACAAGTTGAGTCTTGCAGGCTCAACTCGTTTGTCTTGATATCTAGTTTGCCATGTTTTAAGCAGAAGTCAACAGAATTGAGTCAAAAAGACTCAACTTTTTTGCGCAGTTCAAGTTTAAGCTAGTGGGGAGCGGACGGACACCCGCCGAAGACGCCGGAAAACATAAGCCCCAACAGGATAGCTATGGCAACACCGATAGCCAGCATCCCTCCAATAAGCAGACCCATGTTTTTCTTTTTCGGGTCAGCAGGAGGCTGAGGCACGAGGCCGCCGATAAGGGTATCGGGCGCCTGAGTGTCGGGCACGGGGTGTGCCAACACCATATTGGGCGGGTAGCGCCACATGTACATGCGTACGGTCGTGGGAAGCAGGTTTTAGGTGAGGTACGCAAAAGCCCCGCAGGTGTGTGGCCTGCGGGGCTTTTGTCATCTCGAAAGAACTCAAGAAACTGAGTGTCTGGTGCTGCTCTTCTCGGTTCACTGCTGTATGAACCGGGCAAACCTTTTTGCCTCAGAGCCACCATCAAGTGTGTGTACCTGTAAGACTATACACAGGTTGCCCTTATTCTTCCGCCTTAGAGCGAACTTTTTACCACTTTTTATTCAGCTTCTCGGCTCGCCCACCTTTTCCCGAAAGCTTCATGTTCGGGGCACCCTGGCCGCGTCCGCCCAGCGAGCGCGAACCCTGCGTGTTTTTCCTCCTGTTCCCTAACCCTCAGCCGTCCCCTCACTATCGGCTACGGGTGCGGCGGCGTCCAGGCCGAGGCGGGCGCATTCGTCCGCGATGATTTGGGCGGCCATCTTGGAGTCGGAGATATCGACGGCTTCGGCGGCGCCGTCCTTGGAGGCTGAGATGCGGGCGTATTCGTCGAAGAGTTGGGATTTGAGGCCGAGGAGTTCAATCATGCGCTCATCGACGGTGTTGGCGCCGAGTAGGCGGTAGACGTCGACGGCGTGGGTTTGGCCCATGCGGTGGGCGCGGGCGATGGCTTGGGCTTCGATGGTGGGTTTGAACTGGGGTTCGGCGAGGATGACGACGGAGGCTGATTGGATGTTGAGTCCGGCGCCTGCTGCGGTGATTTGGGCAAGTAGGACGGAGCCGGGGGCGGCGGCCTTGAGCCTGTCAACGGCGGCTTGGCGTTCGGCCGGGGGCATGGCGCCGGTGATGGTTCCGATGGTTTTGGTGCCGAGGGCAGTTTCGAGGCGGGTGAGGACGGAGAGGAAGAAGGAGAAGACGAGCACTTGGCGGCCTGCGCTGGTGGCTTCTTCAACGATTTCGAGCAGGCGGGTGAGCTTGGCGGAGTCCTCTGAGGCCCAGGCGGCACGGCGCATGAGGGCGAAGTTGCCTTCGGCAACGGCGGCCCGGTAGGCATCTGCGTCAGCTGGGGTGAGTTCGAGCCAGTCGCGGTGCTCGGTCATGTCGGGCAGTTCGGAGAGCACGTCTTTTTGGTTGCGGCGCAGGTAGGCGGGGGCGATGCGGGCGCGGAATTCGCTGGCGAGCAGGTTTTCCAGGCCTTGACCTGTAACGAGGTCGGGTTGGAGGTAGTCGACGAGGGTGACGAATTCTGAGACACGGTTTTCCATGGGGGTGCCGGAGAGTAGGACGGCGTAGTCGGCGGCTCTCACGAGGTCGGCGACTTTTTGGGAGCGTTGGGCGCTCTTGTTTTTCACCAAGTGGGCTTCGTCGGCGATGACGGCGTCGGCGCGCCAGGTGGCATCGGCGTAGAGGCGGGCCCCGTCGTAGGTGGTGATGAGCAGGCCACCGTTGGCTTTCCAGGCGGTGAGGGCGGCATCGCGGGCGTCCCCGTGAGCTAGGTGGGTGGGGATTGCGGTGAATTTTTCGGTTTCGCGCTGCCAGTTGATGACCAGGGAGGCCGGGCAGACGACGATGAAGTGGGTTTTGCCGGTGTTGGTGAGGTGAGTGAGGGCGGCGAGGGTTTGCATGGTTTTGCCCAAGCCCATTTCGTCGCCGAGGATTACTTTTTTCTGGGCGAGCATGAATTTGGCGCCGTAGGTTTGGTAGCCGCGCAGGGTGGCGGCCAGGCCGGTGAGGTTGAGGGGGTACTTGCGGATGCGCTCGAAGATTTCAGCCGGTAGGTAGGCGTCGCCGAGGGTTTCTTTGCCCAGGTAGTGGGCGAGCAGGGCCTGGTGGGTGGCGGGGTCGGCGAGGTAGCCGGCCCAGGCGGCGTCGGGACTGAGCCAGGTGGCTGCGGGGACGGCCAGGGGGCTCAGTTCCCGGCAGCGGGCAAGGTCGGCGCGGAGCTGGTTGAGGTCGGTCAGGTCGTCACCGACGGCCACAAAGAGGGGGCCGGACGCCGGGGTCGGCTGGGTGAGCAGGGGCGCGTATGAGGTCAGGCGGTCGAAGAGGTCGGAGTCGCCGAGGGCGGCGTCGATGGTGCGCAGGCGGTCAAGGCCGATGAGGATTCGTTCGGCGGCGGGGGTGCGGGTTTCGCCCAGGTTCTCTTTTTCCTGGCCTGCTGCTTCGTCAAGTAGGCGGGTGGCGGCGGCGTAAATCTGGTTGGCGGTGGTTTCGCCGATACCGGGTATGCGAGTCAGGGCGGTGGCGCTGCCCTGGGCGAGGACGTCGGCAACCGTGGTGAGGCCGGCGTCCGCAAGGGGCGCGGTGCGGACGGTACCGCTGGTGAGGTCGCGGAGTTTTTCAACGGGTACGCCTGCGAGGGTGAGGGTGGCCCGCTCTGCTTTGAGGGCCTGCATGTCACCGCTCATGCCGGTGAGCAGCTGGGCACGTTCGGGGGTGTTGAGGGCTCCCCAGACCGCCAGGAAGGCGGCGTGGTCTGCGGTGCTGACTTCTTCCCAGTACGGGGAGGCCCAGTTTTCCCCGGCGTAGCGGGCAAGGGCCGGGGCGGCGGCGTCCTTAACACCTAATGTGTTGGCGGCGAAGGCCGCATCGGGGGTGAGGGCGGTGAGCTGGTCTGCCTGGGCAAAGAGCGGGGTGAGGCGGGTGAGGGCACCGGAGGCGGACGCCAGCCGCTCAGCGAGCACCGCGCTGGCGGCTTCTGCGGCGCGGCGCTTTTGGCCGCCAAAGAATCGGCCCAGCAGGCCGCCACTCCCGGCCTGGATGTCTGCCAGAAGGGCAGGAAGGTTGTCGCCTGCTGCGGCGAGGGTGCGCAGGTCATCGTGCAGGGAGGGGTTTTGGTTGCGCCAGAACTGCTGGGTGAGCCAGGTGGATAGGTTCTCGATAGAAGCGGGCGCCAAGGGGGCGAAGCGGTAGAGGGAGCCTGCGTAGCCCTCGGGCAGGGTAAAGCGCAGGGCGGTGGGGGCGGCTAGGGCCGCGAGGGTGGCTTGGCTGCGCTGGCTGGCGTGGAGCAGGGCTGTGCCCTGGGCTTCTTCGGTGCTCATGTGTTCCTCTGGTTGTCAGTGGAGCCGGTTGGCTTGTTTCTCATTATGGCCTAGCAGGTCGCCCCGGTGCGGTAGCCTGAGGGCAGTAGTTATGGCAAATGTGAAGGAGGCCGGGGTGCTTGAGCTAACGGGGCTAGATTCGCTCGGTGAGGTGGTGGTACAGGCCCACCAGCCGGTGCAGGGTGGGCGGCCGCTGTTGGTGGCGATTGACGGACGCAGCGGGTCGGGTAAAACTACCCTGGCTGCTGAGCTGGCTACCTGGTTGAGCAAGCGGGGTATCGCGGTCGCGATCTTTCATTTAGAAGGCCTCTACCAGGGCTGGAGCGGGCTGGCGCAGGCTACCCTGGTGTGGCAGCAGCTTGCCGAGGCCGTGGCGGACGGACGCGCCAGCTCCCCCGAGACTGCCCCGCACTGGTTTGGCTGGGATTGGTCTAGCTCTCAGGCAACCGGACCACACCCCTTTACCGCTGCCCAGCAGGCGGTAGGCGGTGTGCTCATCGCTGAAGGGGTGGGAGCCCTGACCGGCACCCACGATGTGGGTGTTTTCGTGGAGCTTGATACCGCACGCCGCAGGCAGCGGGCCCTAGCCCGGGACGGAGAAACCTACCGCCCCTACTGGGACATGTGGGCAGAACAAGAAGCCGACCTGTTGGAGAGCTACGCCAGCGCCTATGCGGGGGTGGGCGTCCGCTATATTCAGCAGTAGGTCATATTTTTTCATTTCTGCAATATCACATTAGTTTCCCTATCAAATAAGAAACCGGCAGACGTAGAATGGACGGGTTGAAAACCGCCCGCAAGAGGAAGACCCACCGCCGATGACCTCAGCCGCCGCACCTCATCGGGGCCTGCCGCCGATTGCAATTATTACCCTGTCCTCGCTCACGGCTGTGGGACCGCTGGCCATTGATATGTACCTGGCAGCGCTCCCAGCTATCGCGGTTAATTTGGGGACCACTACCGCCTACGCCCAGCTGACCCTGACCGCCTTCATGGTGGGTATGGGCACCGGGCAGTTTATCGTGGGGCCGCTTTCAGACAAGACCGGCCGCCGCCTGCCCCTGCTCATCGGCGGCTTCGTGCTGGCTCACGGTACCTGGCGCGATATTTTCAAGGTCATTAGCGTCATTATCGCTATTTCCTTGGTGCTGGTTCTCTTCTTTATCAAGGAGTCCCTGCCCGCTGACAAGCGCCGCACCGGCTCCCTGCTCTCAGCCTACACCGGCATTATTGAGGTCGCCCGAATCCGCCCCATGGCCTGCGCGATGGTGGGGTTTGCGGCCCTCAGCGCTCTGAGCCTAGCCACTACGCCGCGGGCCGAGAGCGACTACGCGCTTGACCGGCCCAAGCCCTAGCAGCCACCTACCCCACCGCTAACCGCGCGCCAGGTAGCCCAGCAGTTCTTCGGTCAGGGCCTTATCGGTGGCCACGGGAGTGCCGTTGAGGTGGGTAACCGGCGCCAGTAGACGCACCGAGGACGCCAGCCACACGGCGTCCGCCTCCAGCAGGTCCTGGGGGTAGAGGGGCCCGTAGCCGAGCTCCCACCCGGCGGCGCGAGCGCCCGCAAAGATAGCGCCCTGGGTGGTGCCGGGCAGAATGCCGTGGGCCGGTTCGGGGGTGTAGAGCACCTTCTTCTGCCCCTCGGTCTTGGCAACGATGACCGATGAGGTTGCCCCCTCAAGAATGCGGCGGTCGTTGGTCACCCAGATGGCGTCGTCCGCACCGTGTTTACCCACATAGCGCAGTACCGACATGTTGATGGCGTAGGAGAGGGTCTTGGCTCCGGCCAGGAGCCAGGGGTAGGCGGAATCTTCGGCGGGGTCGTGGCCGCGCGGTAGCAGCATGACCCTCACCCCCTGCTCGCGCTGACGCAGAATCGTGGGTGAGGACGGGGCCACGGTCACCCAGGCGTGGGGGCCAGCTTCAACGGTACCGCGGGAGATGATGATTTTGACGGTGTGCTCTTCACCCAGCACGGTCTGGGGCCCCTGGGCAGCGGCATCGACGGCCAGCTGCACGGCAGCCCGCAGATTGTCTTCAGCGGGCAGGGGCAGGTCGAGTAGGCGGGCGGAACCAGCCAGGCGAGTTAGGTGGGCTTCACATTTACGGACGCGGCGGTTAGCGGCCAGCATGGTTTCAAAGACGCCGTCGCCGCGGGTCAGCCCCTGGTCCTCAATATTGATGAGGGGGGCGGTGGCATCGACCAGTTCACCGGCGGGGTTGGCTTCAGTTAGCATCACAACGGTTGTAGTCATACCTCCAAGCCTAACCCTTAACGCTGATGCTCCCGCGGCAACCTGGCGTTAGGGGTTACGGAGCGGGAGCACCTGATGCGAGCATCGCGTGCGGCGCGAGCGTGCTTCGAGTCCTCTGGTCGGAGGCTCGGAGTCGTTGGCCCGAGGTCACCCAACGTGGGGCTTGGTGACCGGGTACACACTTTCAATCTAACGCGGCTCGCGGGTCTTTCTCAAAGATTTTTGGACTTTTCAGCTCATATTTTTACTGCCATACCCAGGTGAGGGTGCCAGTAAGGCCCGATGTCACATAGCCGATGATGAGCGTTCCCAGACAGCACAGCAGGAAGGTCACATCGTCCCTGCTGTAGACGGGAACGCGGGCCCAGGTGCGGGGCCCGGCACCGAAGCCGCGAGCTTCCATGGTGACAGCCAGACGGGTGCCCCGTCGGATAGCCTGCACCAGTAGAGCAAAGGTCTGCCCGGCCAGGGTGCGGACGCGGCGGAGCAGGGAGTCACTTGCCCCTAGCCCGCGGGCCCGCCGCGCCTGCCCCAGGGTGTGCCATTCGCTGAACATGAGCCCCAGCAGGCGCAGGGCGGCCAGGGCCGCCAGGACGAAGCGGGCCGGCAGTTTAGCTGTCTGTGCCAGGGAGTCGCCCAGGTGGGTGGGGTCGGTGGTGGTGATGAGCAAGAGGCTGGGAAGAATCAGGGCCAGGCCACGAACCATCAGGGAGATACCCATGGCAAGGGAGTCGGTGGTAATCCAGATGAACCCCACCTGGAGTACCGTCTCCCCCGTTTTATCGGCGATGAGCGAGGTGGACCAGCCGGTGA
This sequence comes from Candidatus Rothia avicola, assembly GCA_019115985.1. Taxonomy (GTDB): domain Bacteria; phylum Actinomycetota; class Actinomycetes; order Actinomycetales; family Micrococcaceae; genus Rothia; species Rothia avicola. Next base: position 6,838 of record DXCN01000077.1, read on the forward strand.
GCAGGGTACCGATGAGCAGGGGCCAGAAGCGAGCCAGCAGGGCAAAGGGCTGCACGCCCCAGGCTTTGAGCAGGGCCAGTTCAAGAGCAAATACCACCAGGGCTGTGCCCCAGTCTTTGATGAGCAGCAGCCCTATCGATAGCAGGAAGGTAGCCAGCAGTTTGGTGCCCGCGTTGAGCTTTCCGGCGCGGCTACGGTGGGCAGGGCCTAGCGCGAAAAGGTCAAGAGCCATGGGTGGGTTCCGCTTTCTGCAGGGTCAGGCACGTACCGCCAAGGGCCGCTACATAGTCTGTATCGTGGGTTACCGATATAATGGCCAGCCCCCGGTCGAGCAGTTCTTTGATGAGGGTGACGAGCTCGGCCCAGGTGGTGGCGTCCTGCCCAAAGGTAGGTTCATCAAGCACCAGGACAGCCGGTTCGGTAGCCAGGGCTGTGGCTACCGACAGCCGCCGTTTTTCACCGCCCGAAAGGGTAAAGGGATTGGCATCGGCCAGGTCGGTAAGGCGCAGGCGGGCAAGGAGCTCATCGGTGCGGGCAGCCAGCCGGTCTTCATCAATCTTCTCCTTACGCACCCGGGCCAGATGCCGGGGGCCAAACTCTAGTTCTGCGCGCACGGTGGGGGTAAGGAACTGCTGCTCCGGCTCCTGGAAGACCAGACCGATGCGGTCAGCCAGCTCGGCAGCGGGCCAGCTGGCCGGATCGGAACTGCGGTGTCGGGCGGGTAGACCCGCAGTGAGTGCCTCATGGGCGTAAATCTGCCCCGCAGCCGGGTAGAGCAGCCCGGCGAGGGTCAGCGCTAGGGTCGACTTCCCAGCCCCGTTGGGCCCCAAAAGAGCCAGGTGCTCCCCGGAAGAAAGGGTCAGGTTGATTCCACTAGCCAGGGTGGGCAGATCGAGGGTAGGCACCTGCCCCGCGGCGATAGCGCGGGAGCGCTCCTTGCGCTGGCGACGGGTAGGTAGCTGCCGGGTCAGGGCCACCTCGCGGGCCTCAAGCAGCGGGGAGGGATCGTCCTCTCCCTGCCCGGGGCGGACGTCTGCCCCCGCCTGCCCTGCCCGGGGTGGGTGGGGCACGTAGCCGGGCACCCACACCCCACCGGCAATGAGCTGGTCGCGGGCCTGTTCCAGCACCTGCGCAGGGGGGCCGTCGAAGCTGATACCGCCCTGAGCATCGAGCACCAGCACCCGGTCAACGTACTCTGCCCAAATACCAACCCGATGTTCAATAACCACCAGGGTAGCTCCCGAAGCGGCAGCTGCGGCCAGGACGGCGTCGCGCACCTCAAGCACACCCGCCGGGTCAAGGTTGGCGGTGGGTTCATCCAGGAGCAGGGCACCGGGGTGCATAGCCAAGATACCGGCTAAGCCCAGCCTCTGCTTCTGCCCGCCAGAAAGAGCCGATGTGGAACGGTCAAGGGGTAGGGAGCCCAGACCGACGGCGTCCAGGGCCCAGGTCACCCGGTCCCAGATATCCTCGCGGGGCACTCCCAGATTCTCGGGCCCAAAGGCCACATCATCGCCCACCCGCGCCAGTACCACCGAGCTTTCGGGGTCCTGCTGCATAAGCCCGCAGACCCCGCGGGCCTCGGTGGGAGCCTGCCCGTTGATGGTGAGCTCACCCAGCTGGGTTTGGCCGTCCTCATCAATCAGCAGACCAGCCATAGCGTGCAGGAGGGTAGATTTACCGGCTCCTGATGGGCCCACCAGGAGTACCTTCTGCCCTGGGGGAATCTCAAAATTCAGCCCCGAAAAGGCAGGGGTAGCCCGCCCAGGGTGATGCCAACCGAAATCACGGGCCTCAAAATGAGCCCCCTGCACTGCCTGCACGTCTGCGCTCCTGCCCTCTAGGACCGGGGGCTGGGGGAAGTGGACCGGCCCCGGCTACGGCTACGGCCGGCGGCCAAAGAATCGAGCACACCGGTCGTCGCCAGGGCTCGGGTGAGAAGCCACGACACCAGACCAGCCAGCAGGGTACCGGAAATAATGCCGCACACCGCGTAGGTGACGGCCTTGGAGCCTTCAAAGACGCCCGCGTAGTAGATAAAAAGCTCAGAAATACTCATAAAGGCACCGGCAGAAGCACCCGCCAGCAGGGCGGTGCCCAGGTTCCAGACGCGGTAGGCAAAGAGCAGGAAGACCAGCTCGGTACCCAGGCCCTGGATAATGCCGGAGATAATGATCGCTACAGAGTAGCTACTGCCCAGCAGCATAGAAATCACCGCAGCCAGCAGCTCGGTGTAGAGGGCAGCGCCGGGCTTACGGATGATATAGCCGCCAAGGACGCCCGCAATCAGCCAGGTGCCGCCCACCAGCGAGGCGTACTCGGGGGTCAGGGCCAAGGCGGTTTGGGCCATGTTGTAGCCGCCATTATTCCAGGCCCAGAAGAGCACAGCGCAGGCAACAGCCAGCACAGAGGCTACTACGATATCGTTAACGCGCCATGTCAGCGCAACTTTCTTAGACATAAAGCCTTCCTTTGGTGTGGTACAGCAAAGGGGCATGCACCGGCAGGCAAAAACCAGCCGTTCTGTTCGACTCCCTAGCGCCGGTACTAACCGGATCAGGTCCGAGGGTCTGCATGTGCACTCTCAGCGTCCCGTGTGGGCGCTCCCCTGTCGTTTCCGCCGTGGGCGGACGTTCCTTCTGAACGCCTTTGTAGTATAGGCAGGTCAGACCGGCAAAGAAAAGATACAAACTTTTATGACAGAAGCCGCCGCCAGCTGCCCACATTTATACAGTACTGATAGTGTTAGTGCCAGTAGCTCTCTGCAGAGCCTTTATCAGCTACCGAAAGGGAACCTCATGAACCCCCTCATCAAGATCGCAGGAACCGCTGCCTCGCTCGGCGGCGTTGCCCTGGCCAACAAGGTCCTGGGTGCAACCTGGACCAAAATCACCGGCAACGAGCCGCCCGCCAATAACCCCGACGACGATGAGCGCTGGCGCGATATCATCCTCTGGTCCCTCATCACCGGCCTGGTCGGTACCGTCATCAAGGTCAGCATCACCCGTGCCCAGCACAAGATTGAAGCAAAGGCCGGATCAGGCAGCCAGGCTGAGGTCTAAGCTCGGCCAGTAGTCCCGCCTGCAAGGCTGGCCCCGCTCAGTGGAGAGCGGGGCCAGCCTTTACTTTTACCGTCATTTAACCGTTTCACAGGCCACAAGTAGCAACCGGGTCGATAGCATATAGCCATGACCACACCAGCACCCGGCAGCGTCACCGCTACCGCCCCTGCCTACCGCTCCACCTTCTTCGCCTGGACTCTGTGGGATGTGGGCAACGCCAGCTTCAACGCGATCATGACGACCTTCGTCTTTACGGTCTACCTCACCAGCTCCAGCTTTGGCAGCACCGAACACACCTCGGCCGTCCTCTCCGCCGGTCTCACCATCGCAGGTTTCTGCATCGCCCTGCTCGCCCCGCTCTCGGGTCAGCGAGCCGATGTGACCGGCCACCGCGGCCTCTGGCTGACCGTCAACAGCCTGCTCCTGGTGCTTCTGATGGCCCTGTGCTTCTTCGTAACGCCCTCCCCCGACTACCTTATCTGGGGTGTGGCCCTGCTGGCCCTGGGCAACCTGGTCAATGAGTTCGCCGTGGTCAACTACAACGCTATCCTGCCCACCATCTCCACCCGAGATACCATCGGCAAAATGAGCGGAACAGGCTGGGCAGCCGGCTATTTCGGCGGCATCGTAGCCCTGCTCCTTGTGCTCGTGGGGTTCATCTCCCCCGGCCTGCTGGGTATTACGGAGGACAGCTCCCTCAACATCCGCGCCGTTGCCCTCTTCTCGGCAGCCTGGGCCCTGGTTTTCTCCCTACCCCTGATTCTCAAGGTGCGCTCCCTGCCGCAGGCGGTGCGTCCGGACGCCCCCCGCACCGGCATTCTCGCCTCCTACAAACAGCTTTTCGCCACCGTCGTCAGGCTCTACCGGCAGGCCCCCACCACCCTCCATTTCCTGGTGCTGTCCGCTGTTTTCCGCGACGGCCTCAACGGTATCTTTACCTTCGGCGGCGTCCTTGCGGCAGGTTCTTTCGGCTTTAGCACCAACCAGGTGATTATCTTTGCCATCTTCGGCAACATCGTGGCAGGGGCAGGAGCTATGCTGGGCGGTTTCTTCGATGACCGTTTTGGCCCCAAACGCGTCATTATCTTCTCGCTGGTAGCCCTCATCGCGGTAGCCGTCCCCCTGCTGGTCTGGCCGTCCACCACCATGTTCTGGGTCTGCGGCCTCGCCCTGTGTGCCTTTGTCGGCCCGGCCCAGTCAGCGGCCCGGTCCTACCTGGGGCGCCTGGTCGAGGAAGGCCAGGAAGGTGAAATCTACGGGCTCTACTCCACCACCGGCCGCGCGGCTAGCTTCCTAGCCCCCGCCCTCTTCGGCATCTTCGTCACCCTCATGGGTCGCCAGATTTGGGGCATCGTCGGCATCATTATCGTGCTCCTGGCCGGCCTGCTCCTGATGATTCCCATCAAGGACCCCCAGGTGGCCGCAGGGAAGTAAGCCCTGACCGGCCTAGGTTCGGTTATCGGGGAGCGGGGCGTCCTCAGGGGCATCAGGTTGGCGGATGACTTCGAGCATCTGCCCGTCGACCATGCCCCGCAGAGCCGTGTCAAAGTCAAGGCGGGCGATGTCCCCGTAGAGCTCAATCATGGCCTCGTAAATGTCGTCTGCACGCCGAGGGGTCTCTAAGAAAGACCAGATATCCCACCCGATGATAGAGATACGGGAGAGCCTGCCTGATGTAGTCAGTAAGAAGCTATCCCCAATTGCCAAGCCCTCGGTGCCGGGGGCCCGCTGGTAGAGCTTGTCGCCACTTGTCCCACCCGTTACGGGCTCAGGGGCACACAGGTAGTCAAAATCCGGGGTGAGCGGCGGAATACCTAGCCGCCCCGCAAGCAGGTCACGGAAGAAGGGAAGAGTCTCGGTAATTTCGCTGTAGGTCAGCTTGATAGCCCCGCCCACCCGGTTCAGAAGTCGGGCTAGTTCCCCTAGCCCCTGGGGCATTTGTTGCACCCCAGAGGACTGCAGAACAATCGTAAAGAGGGCGTCATCGAGCGGCAGGCGTTCCCAGCTCACCGGTGCTTGACCACTCTTATCCCTGTCAAGTATTACCAGGTGTTCGAGAGTAAAGGTTCTATCAGGTGCAGCCACTTTAAGGCCCCGCTGGGCCGGGTCGTACTGGACCTTCGGTGCATTCTGGTCTTCAATCACCGACAGAGGCTTAGGATAGGGCAAAATGCTCAGATCATCGGTATTGATGACAGCTGTCTCATCACTGAGATAGGTAAAAAATGCCCCTAAAGTACTGGCTGCGGTGGTCTTACCGGTACCAGAAGCTGCAACCAACCCTACAGCCTGCCCGGTCTTGGAGTCTCCCAAAACTGCGGCGTGCAAGAGGTGTTTGTTCCCCGCATAGGCTTTGAGCAGGTGCATGGTGACGTGCACCGTCAGGCGCTCGGCTGCAAGTGCCTCGTCAGCGCTATCGATAGTGGTAGTTTCGAGTCCCTTGGGGTAGGCAGCTACCACGTCGGCGGCTGACCGCCGGGTCAGCACGACCAGGCGGACGTCCTCCGCGTGGGCATCCGTGAGGGGGTCAATGATCTGCGAGGTTAGGGACCCCCAGGCACGCAGGGAATCCTCCCAGAGCCGGTCCGACGAGTCCTCAAAGACCACCAGCACCGGAACGTCTGCGGGATGAAGCAACAGGCCGCGCATGGGGTTCCTTTAACTGGTCGGGGTATCGGTAGGGATGAGGGTCTTATGGAAGTTCAGGTAGCTGCGCGAGGCGGTGGGGCCGCGCTGGCCCTGGTAGCGATTACCGTAGGCTCCTGACCCGTAGGGGTGCTCGGTTGCGCTGGTGAGCTGGAAGAAGCAAAGCTGGCCGACCTTAGAGCCGGGCCAGAGCATAATCGGCAGGGTCGCCATATTCGACAGTTCCAGGGTCACATGGCCCGAGAAACCGGGGTCGATAAAACCGGCGGTGGAGTGGGTGAGCAGGCCTAAACGCCCCAGGGAGGACTTGCCCTCAAGTCGGGCAGCAATATTATCGGGCAGGGTCACCTTCTCGTAGGTTGCGCCCAGCACGAATTCGCCAGGGTGCAGGATAAAGGGATCATCGGGTGCTACCTCTACCAGGCGGGTGAGGTCTTCCTGGTCCTGGGAGGGGTCGATATAGGGGTACTTGTGGTTGTCAAAGAGCCTGAAAAAGCGGTCAATGCGCACGTCCACCGAGGCGGGCTGAATCATTGAGGGGTCGTAGGGCTCCAGGGCAATTCGCCCGGCATCAATTTCTTTGCGGATATCCTGATCAGAAAATAGCACACTTCAAAAATACCGTACTCCCCAGTCCCGTGCAGGCGCCCTACCGAAGATCATCAAGAAACCAGAAGCAAAACGGCTGGCCCTCCGGCAGCGAAAGGCTACCGGAGGGCCAGAGGGGGGCACTACCGAGGTACTCGGTGAGGGTATTAGCTAGAGTGCTTCTTACGCTGGACGGTCAGGGCAAGAGCACCGATGCCGAGCAGGGCGAGCGCGCCAAGGGCCAGGGCGGCTACCGAGGCACCGGTAGAGGCCAGCACACCCTTGGCAGGCTTTGTGCTGCTACTTGCAACGCCGCCGGTACCGGAGGTGTCAGCGCCCGAGGTGAGGGCGGCTGCGCTAGTGCTCTGCTGGGCAGAGTTGGTGGGCTGGCTAGTCGGCTGAGCGGTCGGTTCTGCGGTGGGGGTAGCTGAAGGGTCTGTGGTGGGAGCTGCGGTGGGTTCAGCCCTTGGCTCTTCGGTCGGGGCGGGGGTGGGTTCAGCTGAAGCAACCCACTTGGTGTCGAGCAACCAGTTGGCCAGGCTGGTGTTGTCGAGGTAGCGTCCGCGTACCTGGTCGCGCCCTAGGGTAGCGGCCTCTAGCTCGGCAGCACCGGCCCCCTTGGAGAAGAAGGGAACCAGCATGTTGGTGTGGTCACCCGAGTTCCAGGAATGGGTGGGGTACTGGCCGATACCCTGGGGCACCATGGGGTTGAAGCTGCCCTCGGGGTCACCCATGAGGTAGCCGGTTTCGTGGTCAGCCGTTACGATGACCAGGGTTTCGTCCCAGCTGGAGTTCTGCTCAACCCAGGCGTTCACGGCGTCTACCGCTTCAAAGAAATCGGTGGTTTCCTCAAGGGCCTGCTGGGTTTGGTTGGCGTGGCCGGTCCAGTCGATGGCGCCGCCTTCGACCATGAGGAAGAAGCCTTCGGAGTTGTTGTCCAGAACGTTGAGGGCGCCCTGGGTCATGGTGGGCAGGTCAACGATATCGTTGGGATAGGTAGTTGTTGCGTGAGAGGCTGTGGGCGGAGAAGGACGCCGGGGTTGCGTGGGAGTACTGCACGCTGGAGACTACGCCTGCGGACTTACCCAGTGACTTGGCGCGTTCTGAGAGGTTTTCGACGGTCTGTTCGTTTACGTCTACACCGATGCCAGCCTTGTAGGTTTTGACGCCGGTGGCCATAGCGGTGCCGGCTGCGGCGGAGTCGGTGGGGCTGTTCTTGACCCAGTCGAAGTTAGCCCAGGCAGCGGTGGGGTCATAGGCGGGGCCCTCAGCCCAGTTGGTCTGCATGGAGAGACGGTTCCAGCTCTGGAAGCCGCTGCCGCTGTAGGCGGAGTTCAGCAGGGTGGCACTGATGGCCTTGTGGTCGCCACCGGTTTCGACCTGGTAGTGTACCTTGCCGGTGGTAAGGACGCGGCAGCGCAGCTGGCGGCCCGACGGAAGGTGAGAGACATGCGGGTACTTTCGTCTGTGGTGTATGTGCCGTGACCAGGCTAAAAAGATAAGGTGACATACACGTTACTCCTGGCTGACTAAAAGTTGAGGGCAAGCTTAAGGTTCGGTAGGCTCCCGGCCGGTAGCTACTGGCCCTGGCGCACTTGTTGTAGTCCTATTTTTTTCTTTCTCTTGGGTTCTATTGGGCCCGTGGCCTACTCAACCTCCCCCGTCTCGGCAAAGAAGCGTACCCTTAAACAAAAGCATCGTATTTTCACTCGCATGAAAGCAGACTATGACTCCCCTAGTGCTATGCACACTCACCATTATCGTGACGCTGGCTGTGAGCGGTTATGCCAAGGCTAAAGAGCCTTCCAGCACGGTTACCGCTATCGTCAATCTCAAGCTGGATCAGTGGCTACCGGTGAAGCCGATTGCCCGAATCTTGCCCTGGGTAGAGCTGGCCCTGGCAGCCGTCCTTTTCTTTGTTCCCGGCCTTGTGCAGGTTCTTGCAGCTATAGCCGCCCTGCTGCTCTTTATCGGCTACTGGGCTGTTATCGCCCGGGCGGTGGTGCAGGGCAACACCGCCAGCTGCAATTGTTTTGGCTCAGCATCTACCGCTCCCGTCTCGGTCTACACCCTGGTGCGCAATACTGCCCTCTTGTTGGCTGCCTGCGGGGCCCTTATTGGGGCCCTGAGCACCTGGGGCTCAGCCCTTACTATGCTTGTTGCCTTGGATGCCAACGGCTGGCTCTGGGGCATCGGCGCGGCCTTGGCATCGCTGACCCTCTGGGCTATTTACCGGTCTGAGCTGGTCCCGGTTGCTGGGGAAGATGACGCTATGCCTGCGCTGGCTTCCTCGGTTGATGGGGAATCGGTCGATGAGGAAGACGAGTACATTCGTACCCCTATTCCCTTCGCCCCCCTCTACTACCCCCACGAGGACCGTTCCCTGCCTGCCGGTTCAGGTGAACAGACCAGCCTACGTGACCTGGCCCTGCAGCAGGCCCGGGTACTCCTCTTTGTCTCACCTGGCTGCGGCCACTGTCACGAGGTCATCGGCAAAATTGATAAGTGGCAGCAGCAACTCCCGATGTTAGGAATTCACCCGGTAGTCTCTCGGGACTCTGACATTGACCACTTCAGCTTCACCGGTGATATTCAGGCTTTTATTGACCCTGGTTTCAAAACCCAGAGTCTCTTCGGTAACGGCACTCCCAGCGCTCTTGCTCTGGGTGCGGACGGTCTGCTGGCAGGTGGCCCGGTCTTTGGTGGTAGCCGGGTCATGAGCTTCGTTGAAGATATTATTACTGAGATTAATGCCGACTACGAGAACCATGTAGAGGCAGATACCGATGAGAAAGAGAGCACGCTGAAAGCAGACTACGAAATCATTACAGATGACCGCCAGTAGTTCTAGAGCCTGCTCCTAGCAGATGCACCAAGGCCCGGGGCTCCCTGAGTAAGAGAGGTCCCGGGCCTTGACTGTCAGTGCATCAGCGCCGCGCTACAGAATCTTGAACTGGTGCAGGGTCTCTTCGGGGAGAAGGGCTACAAGGGCCAGGGCAAGGAGGAAGAGCAGGGAGATGACGCCCACGGTCGTAGACTTCCAGCCCGGGTGCAGCTCGTTGAAGGTCACCAGGCCGGGGTGCTGCTTATTCATCTGGGTCACGTTAATGACCCGGTAGACGGTGGTTTGGGGGGCTATAGCGGTGGCGATGGCGCGCAGGGTTTTGGCGTCCCAGATACGCCCGTCCAGACGGAAGGCGCGCTTGCCCTTAGCGTTCACGGCCCAGAGGGCGGGCACCCCCTTGTAGCGCAAAGCTGCCATGCCGGTTAGCTCCTTGCCCGCGGCCTGGCGGGGGGTTAGGCGTTCGGCAAAGACAGTCTGGGAGATTTCGCTGAGCTCAGCAGCCTGCCAGCCGAACAGGCGTCCGCTCAGTACGTGGGTTTCGGTTTTAACCACGATTTGGGGGCGCAGGGTGGAGTAGATAGCAAAGAGGGCACCCAGGGTCATCAGGCCCAGAAGCACCATAAAGACCGGGGTGGGGCGCTTGGCCACCATGAACCAGATGCAGGCTAAAGCCAGCATACCCGCGGGCACGCCCGCGATGAGGCGACGGTGGTAGGAGCTGATACGGGGGTGAAAGATCTTCGTGACGGCCCCGTACTTATCGGGTACCTGGTGAGCATGTTCTGCCATGGCTCTACTCTATCGGCAGTACCGCCCAAACGGAGCGTAAGCGCGTGTGAGCTACATTTAAAGGGTGCATTTTAGATCTTCAGTAGACCGTGTCTTAGCCTGGTGGTTGTTGGGCGTCCTTGCCGCGCTTCTTATCGCCCTTGCTTCTTTAGCCCTCATTAACCGTCTGGTCTACGGGCCGCAGGGGCAGGTGCGGGCCTACTTCGCTGCGGTGCGAGAGGGGGACGGGTCTAAAGCCCTGGGTATCTTGGGTGCCCAGGTGCCTGACGCCAGCGCCGCTATGCTTGACGGGGACGCCTTACAGGCGTCCTTCGCCGCTCTCAAGGACCTCTCAACGGGGGCAGTGACCGTGACCGACGGTGGGAGACGCGCGACCGTCACCGTCACCTACACGCTTGAGGGGCAGCCCGGAAGCACGGATTTTCACCTTCACAAAGTGGGCTCCCACTGGGGTGTTTTTGACCAGTGGCAGATTGATGCCGGTGAGTTACCGACCGTGGAAATTACCTCGAATTCGGTGGAGGCCGCTACCCTCAATAACACTAAGGTGGCGGTCGAGGGGGGAACCCGTAAGTTTGCGGTGCTCTACCCCGGCTCTTATACGGTTACCTATGAGTCGGCCCTTTATACCGCAGGGTCACAGACGGTTGAGGTAACAGCCCCCAGTAGCGAACCAGCTACTCTTTCTCTCAGCCTCACACCGTCAGAGACCGCGGTGACCTCGGTTCAGCAGCAGATCAAGACCTATCTTGATACCTGTGCTGCGCAGAGTTCCCTCTACCCCACCGGCTGCCCCTTTGAGTACGACTTTTCAGGGCGAGTGGACGGCGATGTGACCTGGATGGTCAGCAAGTACCCTCAGCCAGAGGTGACTTTGGCCGGGGGCAAGTGGGCCCTGAGTAAGAGCAGCGGGGAGGCAGAGATTTCCTTTACCGAGCTTGACCTCTATACGGGCAAGACCCAGCAGGTCACAGAGACGGTTCCTTTTACCCTGGCTGGTTCGCTCACTGCCAGCGGGGAGAGCCTTACCTTTACCCCCGCTGGCTAAACGGGCCCTTTTGCCTAGTTCACCCCGCGCAGATCAAGCACTAGGTGGGCCTCATCTGCGTCGTCACCGGTGACGATGACGGGCAGGCCCCAGTCCTGCTGGTAGAGGTGACAGGCAGCGTGGTCGGGGATTTCACCGCCGGGTTCGCCGTCGCAGGCAGCGGCGCGGGCGGTGATGTGCAGGACGGCCTCGGTGATGTCGGGGTTGAGTACCAGGTGGCGGGTCAGGCCCTGGGAGGTGCCAGCACCTTCGAGAATGAAGTTCTCGGGGGTGGATGAAATCTTGAGCTGGGTAGGGTCGCCCCAGCGGGTATCGAGCTTCTGGCCGGTGGGGGCGCTGAAGCGGGCGGTGAAATCCAGGGTTCCGCCGGTCAGCTGGGTGGATTTACGGGTGACCTGGGAAGCCCCTTCGTCCACGTGCTGCATGGCCTCGGGAATAGCGACGCGCACTAGCTGGTGGGCGTTGGCTTCCACGACGATGAGGCGGGCACCGCCGTCCTCGGTCTCTTCGACCAGCAGGTCGGAGGGCTCAGCGAAGCCGCGGTCCAGGGTGCCGAGGGCGCCGGTGGCCGGGTCGAAGCGGCGGATGGCGCCGTTGTAGGTGTCGGCGATAGCGATGGAGCCGTCGGGCAGTTCGGTGAGACCCAGGCAGTGCTGCATGCGGGCGTCCGCGCGGGGGCCATCGACAAAGCCGAAGTCGAAGAGGCCGATGCCCACGGCGGAGCTAACGGTCGCTGTGCCCTTGTCAAAGGTGATGTGGCGCAGGGCGGAGGTTTCGGAGTCGGCAACCCAGATGGAGCCATCGCGGGCTTCGATAATGCCGGAGGACTGGGCAAACCAGGAGTCGGCGGCCGCGCCGTCCTTGAGTCCCTCGGCACCGGTACCCGCGAAAACAGCCAGCTGGCCGGTTACGGGGTCGAAGCTGAAGATCTGGTGGGTGCCTGCCATAGCAATCAGGAAGGCGGACGCCTCACGGGAGTAGACCAGGTCCCAGGGGGATGACAGGGCGACGGTAAGGGGGTCGGTGCCCTCTGCAATGACGTTGGGGTCGGTGCGGGCGGTATCGCCGTCAATCAGGCGCTGGGCGCCGGAGCCTGCCAGAGTGGTGATAGTTCCGTCGGCTAGGCGCAGGCCGCGCACCCGGTGGTTAACGGAGTCGGCGATGAGGACGTCCGCACCCAGGAGCTCGCGCAGTTCGGCAGGGACCAGGGCCAGGCCCTGGGGTTCGTTGAAGCGGGCGGTGGCGGCGTCGCCGTCCGCGTAGCCCTTCTCGGGGCCACCGAAGCTGGCCAGGGGGGTTTCAAGGTCGCCCTCGACATGCACCAGGCGGTGGCGGGCGGTGTCGGTGACCAGGTAGGTGCCGGGGCGGCCAGCCAGGTCCTCGGGTAGGGCCAGGGCCTTGCCGGGGAAGGCAAAGGTGCCCTGGGGCTTGGGGCGGGGCACGTAGGGGCCGTCGCCGCGGTGCAGGGTGCCCTTGGCCTCGTGTTCTTCGACGAGTTCGCGCACCAGGGAGGTGAGGCCCTTGACGTGGCCTTCGCCGGAGAGGTGGGCGACGATGTAGCCTTCGGGGTCGACGACGACCAGGGTGGGCCAGGCACGGGCGGTGTAGGCGTTCCAGGTGTCCAGGTTGGGGTCGTCGAGCACGGGGTGGGTGATGTCGTAGCGGTCGACGGCTGCGGCGAGCGCCACCGGGTCGGCTTCGTGTTCGAACTTGGGGGAATGGACGCCGACGGTCACGAGCACGTCGGAGAACTCTTCTTCGAGGGGGCGCAGTTCATCGAGCACGTGCAGGCAGTTCATGCAGCAGAAGGTCCAGAAGTCCAGGATGACGATTTTTCCGCGCAGGCTTTCGAGGGAAAGCTGCTTGTCGCCGGTGTTGAGCCAGCCTCGGCCGACAAGTTCTGAGGCGCGGACTTTGGTCTGGCGTGCGGCTGCATTCTCTGCCATGGTTCTCCTTCTGTGGTGCGCGGCTCAGGCGCAGGGTTCAGTTACTCACCAGCCTAGTGGGCTGCCGGGGGTGGGGTCATTTGTTGCGCTGTGTGTAGGTGGCGGCGTCATAGAACTCAACTGTGCGTAACACTTGCGTAACGGTTAGGATTATCTGCAGTTATCACCGGGTACCCTTCGGGAAGTTTTTGCGGACGCCGGTGGTTCAAGCAGGTGCGCACATGCGGGTGCGCTGTAGCTCAAGAAGGTATGTGTGACGCTTACAGGCAAGATAAAGCAGCCGGTATCTGATACCCGCTTGGCCCGGTCTTTGCAGCCGCGGCATCTGTCGATGATTGCTATGGGCGGGGCGATTGGTGCTGGCCTGTTGGTGGCTTCGTCGACGGCTATTGTGACGGCTGGCCCTGCCGTTATTGTGACATATCTGCTGGCTGGCACTGTGTTGGTGCTGGTGATGCGGATGCTGGGTGAGTTGGCTACCCGGACCCCTGAGACGGGGTCTTTCTCTGTCTATGCCCGTCGCTATATTGGCCGGTGGGCTGGGTTCTCGGTGGGCTGGTTGTACTGGTGGTTTTGGTCGGTGACGGTGGCGATTGAGGCTACGGCGGCTGCCACTATTGTGAGTGGCTGGTGGCCGGCGGCACCTCAGTGGCTGGTGGCCCTGGTGCTGGTTCTGGCTTTTATGGGTTTGAATCTGCTGTCGGTGCGTTCTTACGGTGAGGCGGAGTTCTGGTTTTCCTCCATCAAGATTGGTGCGATTGCCGTGATCATTGTGGTGGGTCTGCTGGCTGTGCTGGGGCTGATCCCTAACTCCACGGCGTCCTTTGCTCACTACACGGCTGGGGGCGGCTTCTTTGCTCACGGTGTGGGCGCGATTTTTACCGCCCTGCTGGCGGTGATTTTTTCGATGTTTGGGGCTGAGATTGCCACGGTGGCAGCCGGTGAGTCTAGTAACCCTGCGGTTGCTGTGGCTAAGGCGGTGCGGTCGGTGATTTTCCGGGTGCTCTTCTTCTATGTGGGGTCTATTGCGGTGACCCTACTGGTGATTCCTTGGACGATGGTGACGGCGGGTTCTTCTCCCTTTGTGACTATGTTTGAGGCTCTGGGTATTCCCTATGCCGGGTTGGCCATGAATATTGTGGTGCTTACGGCCCTGCTGTCGTGCTTGAACGCTAGTCTTTATGCTGCCTCGCGCATGGTCTTTGCCCTGGCAGAGCAGGGGGACGCCCCGCGCGCTTTTTCCCGCGTTTCTAGTACCCGGGCGCCCCGCAACGCCATTGTGTTCTCGTCTCTTATCGGGGTGGTGTCGGTGGCCCTCAACTATTTCATGCCCGAGCAGGTCTTCTCCCTGCTGGTGAACTCTACAGGCGGGGTTGGCATCTTTGTCTGGCTGATTGTGGCGGTTTCCCATCTGCGGAGCCGCAGGTTAGATGGGGAAGGGGGCAACGGCGTCATCAACTATATCCTCATTGGGGGCTTGCTGGCCCTGCTGGTCTATATGGGCGTCACCGAGGCCCATCGCCTAGAGGTGCTCATATCGGTCACGGTTGCCGTGGTGCTTGCTGCCCTGGGTGCCTTCACCCATCGTCATAGCACGACTGTTTCATCACCTCGCTAAGATTTTTAGGGGACACCCCGGGCCAGCTGCACCCTAAGAGCAGCCCAGAAACCGGGGAAACCCGCCGAAGCTTGTCCCCCAAGCGGTCTTTTTTCAAGGTTTCTCCCAGGTAAACGAAAGAGAACACCTGTCTTAGGGTGGTTAGATTAAAGAGGCCTTCGGGCTGGCACCAGAGATTTCCCGCTCTGTCCCGACCGACCCAATCTAACCCCACCTTTACGATGTTTGGAGGCTTCTGATGACCCAGCACACTGCAGCTCCCTCGTCATCGCCCCTGTTTGAGAAAATCTCTCAGATTTCTGCCCGTCTAGAGCAGGTCAGCCCGCTGAGCGGCCCGATTCCCACCGTCCCGTCGGTAAGCAGCCAGTCGGCCTCCGGCAGCACCCGCTTTGCCGAACCGGCTGAGTCAAGCGACCAGCCTGTTCAGCCCTGGAGCTAAGCCTCCTAGCGCAAAACCTCATAGGGGAAAAGACAGCCGAAGGCCCGGGCAGGTAGCTGCCCGGGCCTTCGGCTACTCAGATGTTTCCTACTCCTCGCAGGGATCTAACGGCGGGCGTCCTTTTCTGCCAGCTGCGCAAACATGTCATTATAGGCGTTGAGCTCGGCGTCCCCGTCACGGTCGGCCTGGCGGTCGATACGCTTTTGCATCTTCTGATCGTTTATGGACCACTGCACCGCCACCGCAACGGCAATAATCATGGTCGGTATCTCACCGATCGCCCACATGAGCGAGCCACCTAGCTTCTGGTCGTCAATGGCAGGTAGGCCCCAGGGGCGGCCCAGGTTGCCGAACCAGGAGGCCTGGAGCAGGGTGTCCATCTGCATAATCGAGATACCCACAAAGGCGTGATAGCCCAGGGTCGCGATAATCATGATGAGGCGCATGGGGTAGGTGGGGCGGTTGGGAATAGGGTCGATGCCGATGAGTACCAGGCTAAAGATGTAGCCGGTCATCAAAAAGTGAATCAGCATGAACTCGTGGCCCACGTGGTAGCGTAGCATCACCCCGAAGAGGGGGGTGAAGTAAACGATCACGATTGACCCGGCGAAGTTGACGGCCGCGAAGATGGGGTGGGTAATCACCTTAGACCAGCCCGAGTGCACCAGGCGCAGAATCCATTCGCGGGGCCCGCGGGTGCCGTCCTGGCGGGGTTCGAGGGCTCGCAGAAGCAGGGTGACGGGGGCGCCGAGCACCAGGAAGATGGGGCAGACCATGGTCAGGAGCATGTGCTCCACCATGTGCACCGAGAAAAGCACCATGGAGTAGACGGCCAGAGCCCCGCAGGTGATGTAGAGCAGCACGAAGAGGCCCAGGAACCAGGAAAGGGCACGGGCAAGGGGCCAGCGGCCGCCTGCACGCCGCACCTTGATGAGCGCCCAGAGATAAGCGAAGGCCGCGAAGCTGATGAAGGCCACCCAGAACCAGTCGAAACGCCACTGGGTGAACCACTCGGCAAGGTGCGGTTCTGGCGGCATGTCGTAGAGGGTGATGATGCGGACGGGCTCGGCACCGGCTTCCAGAGTTTCGGGTGCGGGCGGCGGGGTGCGAGAGAGGGAAACAGCTAGGCCGCTGGTTGCGCCCATGAGTACCAGCTCGCAGGCAATGGCGTACCAGAGGCCCCGGGCAGCACTGGTAAGCCCAGATTGCATCATGGGTATCAGGCGCAGGCGGTGCACCACGCCGAAGGCACCCAGCACCAGGGTGAGCATGAGCTTGGCCAGCACCAGCCCCCCGTAGGTGGTCGTCAAAAGATCCCCCAGGCTGTTTATTCGCACCAGGGCATTGACCACGCCTGAGAGCACCACCAGCACGAACCCGAAAAGGGCCAGCACGGAGTAGCGGCGCAGTACCGCCACAGCCAGGGGCACACGACGGGCGGACGCCGATGCCGCACCCCGCTGCCCCTCAGCCAAGGTGCCGGTGCCAGCGTCCTCACCGGTAATATCGCGGGAAATAAAAGCCAGCACCATGAGCCCACCGCACCAGAGCACCACACCGAGCAGGTGCAGGCCCAGAGAGTTAACCGCGCCCATGTGGTCATCGCCGCCCGATGAGTGGCCGCCCAGGGCCATAGCCACGATGGCGACCAGCGACAGGCCCAGGGTCAGCAGCAGGCCGGTCAGCGAGCGCACCGCAAAGACCAGGGTGGCCACGGTGGCAGCCACGATAATGCTGGTGGCCTCCTGCTTACCCGAGTCGATGGTGGTGATGTAGCTGATGAGTTCCGAGGTGTAGTCGGCCCCGCCCGATGGCGACCGGCCCGAGATATCGGCATAGCTGAAAATGAGCACCGCGATGGCGGCAATAGTCCAGGTGATAGCGGCAGCTGACGCCAGCGTCAGGGTGCGGGTAAAGGCCGGGTGTTCGGTACGGTGCAGGTTCTTCTGCCGCTGGGCCGCATCGGTTGCGTGAGCCATATTGACCTTGGCCCGCCCCCGTGCCGAATCGAGGAAGCGGGGCACCAGCCCTAAGGCAAAGACAAGGGAACCCATGGTCGCTGCCATGGAGAAGTTTTGTAGGCTCTCAGCTACCGGCAGGCCCCAGCGCACCGGGGCGCCGGCGTCCGCTAGGTCGGTACCGGCGTTCGAGCCGGTCACCAGCAGGCTCAACACCAGAGCGACAAGGGAGGCTACGGGGAAGGCCCATATCCAGCTGGGCTTGAGCCCACGCTCCATCTCGTGTGCTGCCATGTCTACTATACCTTGATTCCTGTCGATGGTGGTTTAGTTGAAGAGGCCCTCGCCCACGAAGCCACCTTCGCGAGCGCCAGCGGGTAGGGCAAAGACCGCTGAGCCGATGGGCACGGTCCAGGTGTTGAGCATATCGAGCTCGGCCAGGCGCTGCTGGATGGGGAGGAACTGCTTGACGGGGTCTGCCTGATAGGAGCAGAAAATCAAACCGGTAGCACTCACTCCCCCGCTGAACTGCTGGTGTTCTGAGAAGCCCGAGGCGTTCTGCACCGGCAGGTCGTAGTTATAGCCCCGACGCAGAATCTGCTCCACCCGGTTTTGGGCGGCGGCCCGGCGGATGTGGGCGTAGGGGGCAATGACGGTAAAGCCCAGGTCGTTCGTTGCGGAGAGGTCTGCGGGGTCGCGTTCTTCGGTGCCGGTCAGGGGGGCTCCGTTGGTGAGGTTGCGCCCCACGGCGTCCTCACGGGCAGGGCGGTCGGCCTGGTCCCAGGTATCGAGGTTCATGTGGATACGGCGGATGACCAGGGAGGTGCCGCCCTCTTCCCAGGGGGCAAGTTCCTCGTGGTTGCCCCAGACGTAGGATTCCATGGTTCCATCCCCGGTGGAAGGGTTGATGGTTCCATCAACTTGGCCGAAAAGGTTGCGCATGGTCATGCCGTCCGGTTCGCTGCCGTAGGCACGGCGGAAGCCCTCCTGCACCCAGCGCACCGAGGCGAAGCTGCGGGTGTTTTTGAGCAGGACGCGCTGGGCGTGGGCCAGGGTGAAACGGTCTGAGCAGCAGATTTGGAGGAGTAAATCGCCGTCGTTCCACTGGTCTTGGAGCTGGTCGATCTGCTCGAAGGCGGGCAGGGGGCGCAGCCAAGAGGGTTTCTTCTCGGGGGCTACGATATCGAAGATACGCTCGCCAAAGCCGAAGGTGACGGTGAGGTTAGCCGGTACGGTCGCGAGTTCCGGCTCCTGGTCGGTGATGGGGGCCCGCCCTGCGGCGAGGCGGGCGGCGTCGTCGGTGAGCACGGTGAGCAGGCGGCGGACGCCGTCGCGGTCGAGTTCCGTGTTGAGGGTCAGGGCTATAAAGACGCCGTAGCTGGGGGCGGGGGTGTCGATGCCCGCCTGGCGGGGGCCGTAGAAGGGGACGATAGCTTCTTGCAGGGGCGGGCTGGTAGGCTCTTGCTCCCCCTCGTCGTTCATAGCTGTTGCAGCATATTGGCCTGCCAGAGTGGCAGCTATGCCGGTGCCCAGGCCCAGGGCGCCAGCAAGAGCCACACGCCGGTTGGTCCCACGGGGGCTTGCAGCTTGTTCTTGGTCGCCCGGCTTTTCTTCTGGCTGGGGGCCAGTTTCTGCACCGCTCAGGGCCCGGTTGAGGTCTTCATCGAATGAGCTAGTCATGGTATTCCTTGGGTGGCCTGCACCGTCGTCCGCCTCTTACAGGGGGCGGACGGCGGCGCAGGCCGCTTGCTACCTACCGGTAGCTAGGGGTGGGTGAGGTAGCTGGTGCCTTAGTTGCACTGGGGCAGCACAGCGGCGGCTGATTCGCTGGCGCTGGTGTGCTCTGAGTGCATGGAGTGGTCAGTGGATTCGCTCGCTGCTGCATCAGCTGCGGTGCTCGCGGCGTCACCGGGGGCGTATTCTTCCTGGGCACCGGCGTAGTCGCGCACGGTAGCTTCAAAGCTGACCTCGCCCGCTGAGGTCTGCAGGGTGATGATGTCACTGGTACCTGCGGCGAGAGCACAGTTCATACCCATAAGCATGATGTGGTCCCCGCCGGGGGCCAGTTCGAGGGTGGCACCGGGCTCGATGGTGAAGCCACCTTCTACAGCCTTCATGGTGCTGCTTCCGCTCGTCGGGTCGATGACGGTGGTGTGCAGCTCGACCATGCTGGCGGTTGCGTTGCTGGCACTCTCGATGGTGATGGGGGTGTCCCCGGTGTTGGTGAGGGTGGCAAAGGCTGCGGTCATATCGCCGCTGTTGGCCTTAATCCAGGCTTCGTCGACGGTCAGCGGGGCGCTGCCCTCGCTTGCAGAGGCGCTAGCGGTAGCGCTGGTGCTCGCACTTGCGGTGCTGGTTGCTGAGGTGTCGGCGCTGCTGCAGCCGGTCAGCACCAGCAGGGCGATAGCGGGCAGGGTGAGGGCAGGTAAAAATTTCTGTGATGACATGGTGCTTCTTCTTCGAATGCGAGAGGTGGATGGCTTACTTACGCTTGGTCTTGGCCAGCACGACGACGAGGGCTGAGCCCAGGGCTGCTACTGCCACAAGGGCCAGCACAACCTTGAGGGGGGTTGAAAGCCCCTCTGATGCCTGGCTTACAGGGTCGCTAGCTACCGGGGCGCTGGTGCCGGTGCTTTCTGCTGAGGGTTCAGCCGCTCCGGTGGTTGCAGCCTGGGCGGTAGCGTCCGCTACCTTGCCGCCCTGGCCCACGGTGTAGGTGAAGGTTCCCTGGATGGGGTGGCCGTCTGATGAGACAACCCGCCAGGTGACGGTGTAGGTGTCATCGGCAGCGGCGGTGGCCAGGTCCTGGGTGACGACCTTGCCATCAATGTCGGGGGCTCCATCGGTGACGCTTTCACCGGCGGCGTTAGTGACGCGCACCTGGTTGGCCCCGTCCACGTCCATGATGTCACCGCTGTAGGTGAGTTCTAGGCTGGCGGGTGCTTCGGTGAGGGTTGCCCCGTCAGTGGGGTTGGTGGAGACCAGTTCGTCGTGGGCGGCAGCCGGGTTCATACCCAGCAGGCTACCTGCGGCGAGGGCCGCTGTGGCCACCAGGGTACGGGTTATGGGTGAGGCTGTACGAGCCTTAAACATAGGAGTGTCCTTGCTTGTCGAAAAAGTAGGTGGTGTTTCGGAGTTAGGCAAGGACGGGCGGGCCGCGGGGGGCGCGGCAGGTTCTGGCGAGCAGGCTGACGAGGTAGGTCGCGGTAGCGGCGACCGGCAAGGTGGGGGCTCCTAGGAGCGGACGCACCCGCACAGGTTCTAGACGGGCCCGCACATAACCCAGCAGGGCGCGCAGGGCCAGAAGTAGATGCTCCCCGTAGGCAAGCAGGGCAAAGGTAATAGCTGCCGCTAGGGTATGCCCGGCCCACATAGCAGGCCCGGCATGGGCCAGTGGTTCAAGACCCACCGCCCCGGAGAGTAGCTCAAGGCCGTGGTAGTGATGCCCGGCGGCAGCCGGTGCTAGGGGCTGGCCGTGGCTGTAGAGGGCATGTAGAATGCCCTGACCGGCCAGGACGCCGAGGGCCAGGCTGGTGCGGGGCAGTTTGAGTCTCGTCATGCCGAGGGTTAGCAGGGCTGCTAGCGAGGTTGCAAGGGCCAGGACGAGCGGGTGGGGCATGTGCCCACCGGCTAGCAGGTGGGAGGTGGCGCCTAAGCCGGTGGCGCTGCTGGCAATAAGCCAGGAGCGGGCTACCTGGTGCCCTCGGCGCATGGTTCCTCCCCTGCAGGTGTGCGGCTTGTGTCTTGCCTGCCTATTATCTCACAGCCGGGCTGGTTTTGGTCCTGCGGGGTATAGCAAAAGGGCCACCCCGTAAGCGGGGTGACCCTTTTAAAGTCTGTTCAAGAATTTACTTCTTGGTGGAGACTGCTGCCTTCAGCTTTGAACCTGCGGTCAGCTTAACACCGTGACCTGCGGGAATCTGAATGGTTTCGCCGGTCTGCGGGTTGCGACCGGTACGAGCTGCACGGTCGGTGCGCTCAATTGCCATCCAGCCGGGGATGGTGATCTTCTCGCCCTTAGCAACAGATGCTTCGAAGACCTGGAACAGTGCGTCGAGCACACCGTTCACTGCTGCCTGGCTGGTGCCAGCCTTCTCTGCAACCTCTGCAACGAGTTCGCTACGGTTCTTAGCCATTGAATGCTCCTCCTGAGACTTTCAAAAAGTTTAGTGGCTGGGTTAGCCCTGCTCACAAGGCTAACCGTATCAGTTACAGATTACCAGCTTGACTTGGTAACACCGGGCAGCTCGCCACGGTGTGCCATCTCGCGGAAACGTACGCGGGAGATACCAAACTTCTGGAAGGTACCGCGGGGGCGGCCATCGATCTGGTCGCGGTTGCGAACGCGAACGGGTGAAGCGTTGCGGGGCAACTTCTGGAGGCCCAGGCGGGCTGCTTCGCGCTCTTCGGGGGTTGCGTTTTCATCAACCAGGGTCTTCTTCAGTTCCAGGCGCTTTTCAGCGTAGCGTGCAACGATGACCTTGCGCTGCTCGTTGCGAGCAATCTTGGACTTCTTCGCCATTGTTTAGCGCTCCTCTCGGAAGTCAACGTGCTTGCGGACAACGGGATCGTACTTCTTGAGAACCATACGATCGGGGTTGTTACGGCGGTTCTTACGGGTGACGTAAGTGTAGCCGGTGCCCGCAGTGGACTTAAGTTTGATGATAGGACGTACGTCCTTAGCCTTTGATGCCATGTTTAGATCTTCTCTCCGCGTGCAAGGATGTCAGCAACTACTGCGTCGATACCACGTGCGTCGATAACCTTGATGCCCTTTGCAGAGACGTTCAGGGTTACGTTGCGACGAAGTGAGGGTACATAGTACTTCTTCTTCTGCACGTTCGGATCGAAACGACGCTTGTTGCGGCGATGCGAGTGCGAAATGCTGTGTCCAAAGCCGGGAACAGCTCCGGTCACCTGGCAGACAGCTGCCATAGTTTTCTCCTCCAAATGTTGACGAAATGACGGTACGCAGTTGGCGTTCGCCAGTTTTCTGACGATCAGCAATGGGCGTCCCGTCACCTATAGGTAGAGCACCGGGTTATTCTCCAAGGCTAGAGTGTTTGAGACTCCGCATCGGGTGAGAGGCCGATGGGAATCCCCGCCGCGGGAAAAACGGTGAAGCTTAGGTGTACGAGAGGTGTTGCCACCACTACGAACAGCCTTAAAGTCTAGGTAATTACGGGATACCACGCAAGCTATGAGGCCAATAAAAAGCTTGCGTCAGCCGGTGCTGGTGCTACCTGCTCCGGTGTGCGCAAGCTGCTTTTCATAGACTCATTGGTGCGTTTGAACCTCTACCAATTCTACCGGGCTTTTAACTTTTCGCAAGTCATCTCAGGCTTTAATCCGCGGTTTTCCGCCCCTGCCAAGCAAACCCGGGTACCGGCGTCCGCCCCTGCCAACCGGGTAAATTACACGCGTGTAATCTTAAGTGTGATGTTAACAGCTTAAGTCTTTTAATCCCGGCGCCCACCTGTTAAAGGGCTGAGTTAGCTTCTTCCGGTAGCACATCAAAGTGGGTCCAGGTGGGGTACTTGGGGCTGATATTGTCTCCGGAGCTGGTGCCGCGCAGGCGGCGGCCAATCCAGGGAACCACGAATTCCCGGGCCCATTTAGCGTTGTCTAGGGCCTCTTGCACCCGGGTTTTGTGCAGGGGCTCGGGGATGACGGGGTCGCCGATACGAATGTTCTCAGCGCTCAGGGTTTCCAGCACCCGGCGGGCGGTCAGGGTATGGCCAGCGGCGTTCATGTGCAGGCGGTCGGGAGCCCAATAGCGCAGGTCCAAAAGCTCGTGCATGCGCCAGTAGTCCACGACGGTGACGCCGCGGTCGTCCGCCACCTCGCGCAGTAGCTCGTTGAAGAGGGCAACCCGGGCGCGGTTACCGCTGAAGAAACCCTTGGGGCCGGGGTCAAAACCGGTCATGGTAAAGACTTCAATGCCCTCATCGCGCAGGGTTTTAAAGGCCTCGTCATAGCGCACCATCAGGGCATCAACATCGAAGCCCGGGCGTAGGGAGTCGTTGCCGCCGCCCACGAGAGAAACCAGGTTAGGTTTAAGTTCCAGGGCAGGTTCTAGCTGCTCTTCGATAATAGGCACGAGCAGGCGCCCCCGGATTGCCAGGTTGGCGTACTGGGCTTTGGGGTCTGCCAGCATGAACTGCTCGGCCACCCGGTCAGTCCAGCCACGCACCCCGTTGGGGCGGTTGGGGGCTTCGTCCCCCACTCCCTCGCTGAAGGAATCTCCCAGGGCGACGTAACGGATAGATTCGTCTTTTCCGAGAATCGACATCATGCGGACTAGGCCTTTCTCTAGCAGGTAGGTACCAGGCCACTCTACCCCTCAGCCTGCCCCGCCTTCCAGTACCCCATAAAAGAGATGCTTTCTTTGGGTAGCCCGGCTTCGTTCACGCAGATACGGCGCAGGGTTTTCACCACCGTTGATTCACCGGCGATTAGCACGTAGGTACCGGTGGGGTTTTCGGCAAGGTGCCAGAGGGGGCCGTCTGCCTCCCGGTCATCGGAGGGCGCAACGGCTGGAGCAGGTTCGAGGGAGCAGGCCGTGCGCAGGGCGCGGGTTAGCTGGTGCCCGCGTATCTGGCCGGAGATTCGGGCCAGCACGTGCAGGCGGACGCCCGGCACCCGCCGGGCAGCCTGACGCACCTCGGGGAGGCGGTCAAGGGCGTCCTGAGCACCGGGCACCTCAAGAAACACCGCACCGGTGGCGCTGGCGGGCAGAGAGCGCAGGATGGAAAGCAGGGCGGGAGCTGCGGTTTCGTCGCCGAGCAGGAGCAGGGAAGACGCCGCCCCGGGGTTATAGGAGGACCAGAGGGTAGAGCCGCGCAGGGGTGCCAGGATAGAAACCTGCTGCCCCACCTGCGCCTGTTCAGCCCAGGTGGAGCCGGGCCCGCTGTGCCCGTCTACGTCGGTGTGAAGCACGAAGTCAACGTCAATTTCAGGTTGCAGGCCGGCAGGTAGCTCACGGGCCAGGGGTTCTAGGTCGGCTTCAGAGGCCGGGAGCATGCCCAGCAGGGGTGTCCCGTCTAGCTCGACCGAGGGCACCAGCCGGGAATTGCTCACGGTGTAGGTGCGCATGTGCCCGCGTTCTGACTCGGGGCTAGCTAGCCAGCGTGAGCGCCAGGAGGTATCGAGCTCAATCATGGTGGGTCCGCTCGCCCCGGAAGGCGGGATGAGGAGCTTGATGTAGGCATCGTAGACCTGCCCCGTTCCGTCAGAGATAGGGGCGGCAGCGTGCAGCAGGGAGCGGCCGGTCAGCGATACCCGCACAAAGGAGTCGGTCAGCCGCTCAACCCGCGAGACGGTCACGGGGAAAACCCCATACTGGTTGATAGAGCGTTTGACCTCGCGCCGGGAGGACGGGCGGGGCACGGACGAGCGGGGCACGGACGAGCGGGGCTTAGGCAAGGTTCTGACCCGCTGGGTTTTCTGCCGGGTCACCTACAGGGCGGGCGTGGGGCACCACGACGGTGGAGCCGTCCCCCAGGGGGTCGGCAACCGATGCCCGCAAGCCAAAGATTCGGTGCAGGTTCTCCCCCGTCATGACCTCTGCGGCGGTGCCTGCTGCGGTGATCTCCCCGCCCTTCATGGCAACCAGGTGGTGGGCGACGCGGGCTGCCAGGTTAAGTTCGTGTAGCACCATGACCATGGTGGTTCCGCGGCGGTCATTGATGTCGGCCAAAAGGTCAAGGAGTTCTACCTGGTGGGCGAGGTCCAGGTAGGTGGTGGGTTCATCCAGGAGCAGGATGTCGGTATCCTGGGCCAGGGCCATGGCGATCCAGACGCGTTGGCGCTGGCCGCCGGAGAGTTCGGTGACCTGCCGTTCAGCCAGCTCCAGGGTGTTGGTGGCTTCTAGGGCCCAGGCAACTGCGGCATCGTCCTCCCTGGTGTTGCCGCGAAAGAGCCCCTGGTAGGGGTAGCGTCCGCGGGAGACCAGGTCAGCCACGGTTATGCCTTCGGGGGCGATGGGGCTCTGCGGCAGCAGGCCGACCATGCGGGCAAATTCCTTGCCACCGTAGGAGGCGACCGGTTGACCGTCCAGGGTAATCTCGCCGCTGCTGGGTTTGAGCAGGCGGGAGATACCGCGCAGCAGGGTGGATTTACCACAGCCGTTGGGGCCAATGATGGCGGTAATTTTCCCGGCGGGGATGCTCAGCGAGAGATCGGGCACGATAGTGCGGTCGCCATAGCCCAGGCACACATGGGTGACGGTGAGATCGCGAGGCGTTACGGTTTTCAC
This sequence comes from Candidatus Rothia avicola, assembly GCA_019115985.1. Lineage (GTDB taxonomy): Bacteria > Actinomycetota > Actinomycetes > Actinomycetales > Micrococcaceae > Rothia > Rothia avicola. The sequence goes on from DXCN01000077.1 coordinate 32,034, forward strand.
GAGCTTAGCTTCTTTCGGGTGAGCGAGTCAGCAGCCAGATAAGGACGGGGGCTCCGAAGGCACCGGTGAGGACGCCGGCGGGCAGGTTGATACCGCCGGGGATGAGGTTGGAGCCGATAAAGTCGGCGAGCACCACCAGGCTGGCCCCGGCCAGGGCAGCGGCGGTGAGGTTGTGGCGTCCGCCGGTCAGGGCCCGGGCGATAGGCCCGGCCATAAAGGCCACAAAAGCCAGGGGGCCTGTGGCTGCGGTGGCAACGGCCACCAGGAGCACGCCTAGGGCGATGAAGCCGGAGCGGACGGCGCGGGTCGGCACGCCCAGCCCCAGGGCCAGTTCTTCCCCTACCGCGGTGGCGTGCAGGGGGCGGGCGAACAGGAGGAGGGGCAGCAGGAGGGGCAGAAGGAGAAGAGCCAGCAGGCTGATGCGGTCCCAGTTAGCGGTAGAGAGGGAGCCTGCCAGCCAGTGGGCCAGGGTTTGGGCGCTGACGGTTGAGGTGCGCGAGAGCAGGTACTGGATCACGGCTGAGGCCAGGGCCGAGATGCCCAAACCGACCAGGATAAAGCGGTTGCCTGCGCCCCCGTCGCCGGCGGACAGGGCCATGATGACCAGGGCTACGAGCAGGGCAACAGCTATAGCGAGCAGGGTGAGCGGTAGCCCGCCCAGCCCCAGAAAGACAATACCGATGACGGCCCCCAGGGCAGCCCCGTTGGATACACCGATGATATCGGGGCTGGCAATGGGGTTGCGCAGGAGCAGCTGGAAGATAGCCCCGCCCAGGCCGAAGGCTGCCCCGGCCAGGGCACCGAGGACGGCGCGAGGTAGTTTTTCTTCCATGACGATGTAGCGGGCGCCCTTGGCGCTCTCGATAGTTCCGCCGCCGAGGATCGTGAAGAAATCGGGGATAGTCACGGTGTAGGAGCCCAAAAGCACGCGAACCGCGCACACCGCAATCAGGGTCAGAGTAAGGCCGATGATAGCGAGGGTTGGGCGGCGGCGGGCCCGGGCGCGGACGCTCGCCACGGTGTGGGTGGCACTTTGGGCAACGCCCCGAGGCTGGGTGCTAGGTAGGGGCAGCATTAGAGGTTAACCGCCTTACCGCGTCGTACCAGGTAGATAAAGACGGGCACCCCCAGGGCTACCATCATGACGCCCACCTGGATCTCCTGGGGTGGGGCGATGACCCGTCCGGCGGTGTCCGCCAGAATCAGCAGGGCTGCCCCAAACAGGGCGGAAAGGGGCAGAAGCGCCCGGTAGTCGGCGCCGGCGAGCGCGCGCATGGCGTGCGGGGCGAGCAGGCCGAGGAAGGCGATGGGACCGGTGAGGGCGAGGACGGTGCCGACCAGCAGGGTGATGCCGCCGGTGATGACGAGGCGGCGGGCGGCAACGTTTTCGCCCAGGGAGGCTGCCATGTCATCGCCCAGGGCAAAGCTGTTAATGGTTTTCGCTCCGGTGAGAACGATGATGGCCCCGAGGGCCAGTAGCGGGGCGGCTACCGCCAGGTCAGGGAGGCTGGCTCCGGCTACGGTTCCAATCTGCCAGCGGCGCAGGTTATCGAGGGTGTTCTGGTTGGTCAGGATTATGGCGCTGGTGACCGCCCCTAAACCGGCGGTAAGAGCTGCACCCATCAGGGCTAGTTTGATGGGGGTCGCTCCCCCGGTGCCGAGCGAGGCCAGGGCGTAGACGGCAAGAGCTGAAGCAACCGCGCCGATAAAGGCCCAGAGGGCAAAGACCGCTGTAGAGTCAGCTGCAAAGAAGGTGATACCAGCTACCACCGCGCAGGCCGCCCCCGCGTTGATACCGAGAATTCCGGGATCCCCTAGGGGGTTGCGGGTGATGCCCTGGAGCCCTGCCCCGGCAAGCCCCAGGCCTGCGCCCACGACCCCGGCGGTCAGCGTCCGCACCGCCCGCTGAGTGAGCACCGCCGCGTCCGCTTCTGCAACCTGCCCGCCAACCAGGTAGCCCACCAGCGTGCCCGGGCTGATGGGGCGGGCGCCCAGGGCAAAGCTGGCTAGGGCCGCTACCGCAAGGAGCAGGCCCAGCAGGAGGGACAGCACCAGTAGCTGCCGCGCTCCCCCGCTGAGGGTAGCGCGGCGGCTTGAGGGGGGCCGGGTGGGCACGGAGGTCACCGGTTAGGACGCCTGGCTTGCGTCGATAGCGGACGAGAGCTTGGCCAGGGTTTCGGTCTGGTTAATAGCCCAGTCCAGGGAAAGCGGGGACGCTGCCGAAAGGGCCAGGGAGATAGCAGCATCGGTTTCAACGACCAGGCCGCCGTTCGCTACGGCGGGCATCTGGGAGAAGAGGGTGTTGTTCTTGATAGCTTCTTCGTCGGAGTCGCTGGTGCCCCAAGCCCAGACCAGGTCTGACTGTACTTCGGGCAGCACCTCACCTGAGATGGTCATGAAGAAGGCGTCAGCTTCGGTAGCGTTCTGCTCGATGTAGGGGGCTAGTTCCATGCCCAGTGACGTGAGGAACTGGGAGCGGGAGTCGCTCGCTACATAGGCTGAGAGGGTCTGGGCTTCGAGGTCAAACATGCCGGCAACGAAGGTCTTACCGGCCAGGTTGGAGTACTTGGCTGCGGCGTCGTCGATGGTCTTGTTGGTGGCCTCGATGAGGGCAGCGCCCTCGTCGTCCTTCTGCAGCATAGCTGAGGCCTGGTTGACGACGTCCTCCCAGGAGGCGGCGTAGGCGCCGACGCCTTCGGGGGCGGCAACGACGGGGGCGATGGCGGTGAGCTTGTCGTAGACTTCCTGGGTCATGTCGCCGTAGACGGAGAAGATAGCGTCGGGGGCCAGGGTTGCCAGGGCTTCGTAGTCGGGGCCGTCGGTTTCGTCGTAGGTCACCGGGGCGGTGCCGCCGAGTTCGGCCAGCTTAGCGTCGAACCAGTCGGTGGAGCCGTTGGCGTTGGCGCCGTAGGTGACGACGGGGGTACCGGCGGGTACAACACCGAGGGCCAGGAGGACGTCGGGGTTCTTCCAGAAGTTCACGACGGCAATTTTCTGGGGTACTGCGGTGAAGGTGGTCTCGCCGAAGGCGTGCTTGACGGTGTAGCTTTCACCTGAGGCTGCTGAGCTGGTGCTGCTGCTTGAGGTGTCGTTGGAACCGGTGGTGCAGGCTGCGAGAAGGCCGGTGAGGGCGGTGGCTGCGGTGGCCTTGAGGAAGGCGCTACGAGTGATGGCGACCATGGTCTTGTGTTCTCCTGGGAAGGGTGTTTGGTTCTATAGGGCTATCTATAGAAATGCTTAGGCAACCCTAAGCCAGGAATAACACTATCTTTTGTTTGCGTATTTGTGCAAACGCTGGGTAGCTAGGTGCGAACGGTGAGGCAGATTGCCACTTACCTGGCTTGTGCAGGGTTCTTGGGCTGTGTGCAGACTTTTCTCTGCGCACAGCCCAAGAACCCTGCACAGCGAGAGCAAGCCCGGACGCCCCGCATCTAGATAGTGGGCATTGCCCTGTTTTTGGGCATAAAGAGAGCCCCCTACCGGATTCGAACCGGTGACCCCCTGTTTACAAGACAGGTGCTCTGGCCAGCTGAGCTAAGGAGGCAAGACTTTTCAAGTGTACCCGATATTGCGGGCGGGTGCATGTTATCTGCGGGCGTCTAGTCGGTAGTGGTGCAGGGGCAGGCGGGCTGCGAGGGCTTGGGTGAGTTCTTGGTCGTGGGTGGCGACGATAGCGCCGCCTCCCGCGGCGCAGTGGGCGGCAATGAGCACTGCAACCTGCTCAAGGCCGGGGGCGTCTAGCCCTGCGGTGGGTTCATCAAGGAGTAGGTAGGACGCCCCGGCAGTGAGCGCTTCTGCTAGGGCAAGCAGGTGCTGTTCGGCGGGGAGTAGGTCGAGGGGGTGTGTTTCGCCGGAGCCGGCAGGTAGGACGGCGTCGCGCAGGGCTTCACGGGTAGAATCGTTAGCTTTCGCCCCGTTCCCCAGTTTCATGTCAGCATCCACGGTGGGGGCTAAAAAGTGGTGGGCGGGGGTTTGCGCGACCAGCTGGGCCAGGGTGGCGCGGGCGGGAGCGTCCTGCCGGTGGGGCTGCACCCCGCCGATGGCCAGTTGCCCGGCAACTGGGGGTAGGAGTCCCGCGATGGTGCGCAGCAGGGTGGACTTTCCGGCGCCGTTGGGGCCGGTGAGGATTAGGCAGTCGCCGGGGGTGAGATCCAGATTAATACCGGTAGCAGCGGGGGTAGCTACCGGTTTCTTCCACCGGCGGCGGGCCGGGGTAACCGGGGATATAGCGAGGTCACGGGCCAGGACGCCTGCCGCGGCTCGGGCGGGCAAAGATGGCAAAGACGGCGCCCCAGCAGACGGTGAAACACCTTCCCCCAGGTTTTCGACACTAGCGGCAAGGTTCTCTTCGTCGGCCTGGGGCCTGGCTGAGGCCCAGGCCAAATCTGCCGGGTAGCGGGCAAAAGCGTCCAGCACCCGGGCCCGCATGGCGTCGTCGAGACCGAGCAGGGGTTCGTCCAGGGCTAGGGCTGGCACAGCCGCCCCGTCGAGGCTTCCGCCCATCTGCCCCAGCACCAGGTAGGCCGCTAGAGCTACCAGCTGGGTTTGCCCACCCGAAAGTTGCAGGGGGTGGGCTGCCAGTAAGTCGCTAATTCCAAGGTCAGCGGCGACAGCCTGCACAGCCCGGTGGAGCTGGTCCCGGCTACCCACAAGCTGCTCTACCCCCAGGGCAATTTCTTCGGCCACGGTGGGTACCAGCCCCGTCATCAGGGCCTGGGGGTTAGAGGGCACAAAGAGCCCGTCCCGTTCCTGGGCCCAGGTCTGCAGCCGGGCAGTCTTTCCGGTTCCTCTGGCCCCAAGGACCAGCGTCCGCGTATAGATCACAGTAGCACCCCCGTATAGCTAGCAAGCACGAGCAGGCAGGCCAGCGGCAGGAGCGCCCAGCGAAGGTAGCGCTGGGTGCGGCTGTCGGCGTAGTCCTGCCAGAAAATTCTGGGCCCGGCCCGGTCAATCCCGCGCGCGGCCAGGGTTGCCCCGCGCACCTCATGGTCAAGCAACAGCAAATTGAAGAGGGCGGACGCAGTCCGCACCCCCAACCAGGCGCGGGCGCCTCGCGACCCGTCGGCCATACCTCTGGCGCGGGCGGCCCGCCGCACCAGCCGGGAGTAGTGGACCAGCTGGGCCGGGGCGTTGAGCGAAGCGACCAGCAGGTAGATGAGCCTAGGCGGCAGTCCCCAAGTGGTCAGGGCATAGCGCAGGCCAGCGACCCCGGTGGGTAGAATCAGCAGGGCGCAGGCCGACCCGAAGGCCAGAATCTGTAGGGCTAGGGCCAGGCCAGCCCGGGCGCCTTCGGCGGTCACTTCAAACACCATCCAGGGCACGGGTGCCCAGGTTGCCCATACGGTTTCTCCCCCGCGTGACACCAGCTGGATGATAAAAGCCATCACCGCAACCGGCGCCAGCCCTACCAGGACCAGGCGTACCCAGGGGGCAAGCGTCCGCCCCGCCCCGTGCAGGGCGATGAGCACAACCAGCAGCCCCGCCTGCCAGATCAGTGGCAGCGGGGCAAGGGCTAGCAGGAGCCCGGAGCAGCCCAGGGTGACCCAGGTGCGGGGGTTCAGGGCGGGGGTGCTCACCGGTTAACCACCGAACTGACGACGGGCGCGAGCGGGCAGACCCTTGATGATGAGCCAGACCAGGGCGAAGGCAATGGTCTTATCGAGCGGGTCAGAGAGCAGGGATTGCAGGGTTGTAGCACCCAACAGGGACTGGCCAGCAGCCTGCAGGGCCGCAACCACAGAACCGGTGCCCACGCCCTGGCCGCCGCCAAAGACGAAGGCAGCGATGGGGGCGCCTGCGAACCCAGCCAGGATGCCGGTGATCAAGCCCGCGAGCAGGGCTCCCCAGAGTTTACGGAAGAGACCCAGGCGGCCAGCGTAACCGGCCAAGAAGCCGATCAGGGCGGCACCGGCGGCGAAAGGAATGGTGGTGGGGTTAACGGTCAGGCCCCAGGCAAGGTTGGTGATAATACCGGTCATGGCTCCGGCGGCGGGGCCGGCCAGCACACCGATGAGTACGGTGGCAACGGAGTCAAGGTAGAGGGGAATACCCGAGAAGCCAATGAGCTGGCCCACGATGATGTTGAAAGCCGCCGCAAAAGGTATCAGGGCGATGGTGGCAAGGGGTAGGCGGCTCAGGTTAGCCGCCAGAAGCAGTAGGACGCCTGCGGTATAGCCCAGCATGAGCGGCAGGGAGATAGCGGCTTGGGCATCGCTGGTACCTTCCAGGTAGCCCGCGTAGTTGGTGGCACCGCCTGCGGTGAGGACGGCCCAGGTGTAGGTTCCTGCGATCACCAGGGCAGCGAGCAGGTTGAGTACCTTCTGGGAGGTGGTGAGCGGTGTGTTGTGTTCTGGGTTTTTACCGAGGAGCCCGGTAGCTACCGAGGTCCTCTGCCCAGACGTTGAGGGCTCTGCGGTGGTGTGTAATGAGGGGGCCATGCCCACCCCTTTCTGTAGAATAATTGTTCTTTTTATTTTTTGAGGCGGTTCTAGTCAGTCCCCTGTGGGGCGTACACAGCCCGGACGGTCTGGACCAGGTGCTCAAAAAATTCAGGGGCCCGGGCGCTGGTCAGGGCCTGGGCGTTGGGGGCTCTCCCCCAGCGTCCTAGCCAGTCAGCAACCACCTGGCCGCGGGTAAGGGTACCGGCAAGCTCAACGTCGAGCGTCACCGGTGTGGTCTCCCCCAGCTGAGTGTGGCCCTGGCCGTCGGCGGCCAGGGCGCGGTTCACAGCTAGGGCGGTTACGAAGGGGTCGTGCACGTGGGCGATAAACCCCAGCTTGTCCCACTCGTGGAATTCCATGTAAAACTGTAGGGCCCCGTCCAGGGCTGTGAAGAGCTCTCCCCCACCGGCCAGTAGACGCTCGCGCAGCTGAGGAGTCATGACGGCGTTCTCGGTGCTATCCAGCGGGCAGAGCAGCGGCGCATAGGGCAGGTTGAGACCAGGGCGGCTATAGGCAGCTAAGACCTCGTGCAGGGCTTCGGGGTCAGAGTGCACGTTCCACTCGGTGGTGGGCATCGTGTTCCCCCGGTGGTTCAGGGCCCCACCCATGATGGTCAGGCTAGCGAGGTAACGGGGCAGCTCTGGATCCTGGCGTAGGGCCAGCGCCAGATTAGTTGAAGGCCCCAGGACAAGCCCGTGCAGCTTTCCGGGAAAACGGCGGGCAGTCTGCACCCACAGGTCTGCCCCTTCGCCGTGGGAACGCCCCGTGGGCCTAGTCTGCCCGGGGAGCAGGCCGTGGCCCGTGCCCAGCGGGCCGTGGGTCTCTTCGGTGGTGGTGAGCGGCTGAGCCAGCGGGTTCTCAGCTCCTAGAGCCCAGGGGGTACCCTGCCCGCCGAGCAGCTCTAACAGACCGCGGACGTTGCGTCCTACCTGCTCGGTACTCACATTCCCGCCGGTTGCCACGATACCCTCTACAGCAACCTGCGGGTGGGCATAGGCGTAGGTGAGGGCAAGGGCGTCGTCGATGCCGGGATCGCAGTCAATGAAAAAGTACAGGGGCATGAAATCTTTACGGTGCTAGGTGGTCGGTTACTGGTGAGGGCGGGCTGGGGTCCCCAGCGCGGGGCACACAAAAGGGGCAGCTATCCACCTTTACCCTGCTATGAGCGCAGGTAAAGGCGTGTAGCTGCCCCTACACGTTGTGTACCAGTTTAGTACACAGCCGCCAGGCCTTCTACAGCCTGTTTACTGGGTGAACTTAGGCATTCTTCTTAGCTTCAATCTTTGCGGTGATCCAGGCGTTGAAGTCAGTTGAGTTAAAGACCTCGCCGTCAGCGAAGACGGTGGGGGTGCCGCTGATGCCGTTGGCGGCTGATTCGAGGGTGACGGTCTGGACCAGCGGACGCCAGGTGTTGTTAGCGACATCGTCCTTTACGTCTGCACCGTACTTCTCAGCGATAGCAACGAGCTCTTCGTTAGAGAGGCCACCTGTGCCCTGGTGGGTGAAGATTTCCTTCTGGAAGTTCAGGAAGTCCTCGGTGGAGACCTGGTTAGCTACGGAGTAGGCCACGTTGTTGGTGCGGGCTGAGTAGAAGGTGGGGCTGGAGGCATCCAGGAAGGTCAGGTTACGGATCTCCACGGTGATGTCGCCACTAGCGATGAGGGCTGCGATGGTGTCTGCATTTTCAGTTTCGAACTGGGCGCAGTGCACGCAGTCGTAGTCCTGGAAGATGGTCAGACGGACGGGCTCACCGTTATTGTCTGCTTCTTCGGGCAGGGCAACGCCCAGGGGCATTGTGGCTTCGGAACCGTCAGCTGCGGTGTAGGTTGCTTCTGAGGTGCCCAGGTCCTTGCTGTCGCGGCTGGCTTCGGTGCTGGTGTTCTGTTCGATACCGTTAGCGGTCAGGACGATGCCGCCGTACTGGTTAGCTGATGAGGGCACCGGGCCTGCCTCGGCAATCTGGTTGCGGTTGCCGTTGATGACGACGACTGCAACGATGGCTACGATGAGGGCGATGACGCCGAGGACGGTGAACTGAATCCAGCGAGTGGATGATTTTGAGATTTTCTTGGCCTGCTGTGCCGCCAGCTGGCGGGCACGCTCGCGGGCGTCACTGGAGGGGTTTCCCTTAGACACAGATGTGCCTCACTTTCGTACGTGCGTTCTTGATAGGTTCAAGCCTACCGTGATTTGACGGGGATATCTGCTCTTCCACAGAAGCTCAAACTACTTTCCCAGGAAACGATTAGTTTAGGTGAGGGCTGGTACAGAGCGCTTAGCTCTTGAGCCCGATAGGGTATAAAAAGTGGGTGTTAGATTTTGATGCTTAAAACAAAAAGGCCCTGGACAATTCGTCCAGGGCCTTCCTGTATCCCAATCAAAAACCGGCGGTGACCTACTCTCCCACACCGTCACCAGTGCAGTACCATCGGCGCAAAGAGCCTTAACTTCCGGGTTCGGGATGGAACCGGGTGTTTCCCTCTCGCTATAACCACCGTAAACCTACGACAACCACCCCACA
>DXCN01000078.1 GCA_019115985.1 Candidatus Rothia avicola
TCAAGGCTCCACCAGAGCCTGGGCTACCGCACGCCGGCTGAAGTCGAAGCCGAGTTTTGGGAACACCACCCCAGTCGAGAAATAATGGAAATTAAGGCACAAGCCTAGGAACAAAAACCGGGGCACTTCAATGGGTAGCAGATTTTACCTACGTCAGAACCTATTCAGGTTTCTGCTATACGGCCTTCATTACTGATGTGTTTTCCCGGAAGATTGTGGGTTGGGGTGTTTCTTCGACCATGCATACTCTGGGGATGCCTTTGACGGCGTTGAAGCAGGCGCTTTTTGAAGCGAAGAAGGGTGGCTCTGATCTAACGCAGATTGTGCATCATTCTGACCGTGGTTCGCAGTATATTGCGCAGGATTACACTGCTGGTTTGAAAGAACTAGGAGTGCAGTTATCAGTCGGTTCTACTGGTGATTCGTATGATAATGCTCTGGCTGAGAGTGTGAATGGTGCTTATAAGGCTGAGCTGGTGAGGAATCGCCTTTTTGCTTCAGTTGGTCAGTTGGAGGTTGAGACTGCGTCTTGGGTTGCTTGGTGGAATGCTGGTCGGTTGCATCAGGGTCTTGGTTATCGGACGCCTGAGGAGGTGGTGGTTGATGGTGTTTTAGTGGTCTTATAATTGTCGGAACTAAAGCCAGTACATATCACTCCATTGGCGGTAATACGGGCTGTAATTGAGGATCCCGAAGGAATCGTCTGGATATGCTGAACGGTATCTTCGCTTGTAGAAGCAGAAGCGGTTGGTGAATCTATAGCAGAAGAGCTTGTAGCCATCACTGAAGATGTGGTAGTGCCAGAAGCGGTGTTATCTGAGGCGGCATCGTTGCCGCATGCTGTTACTGCAAGCAGAGGGAGCATGGCGAAGAGAAGGGAAACTTTTTCATGACGTCCCGTTTGAGGTGTGTTGTATATAACTATGGCTCACTGTGTGTGGTATAGCTCAATAAACACTCTGCCAGGTGAGCGAATAAGTGCTAGTCGGTGGGATAATAGAACCCATGCCTAGCGTACTCATTCGACACGGACAGACCGACTGGAACCTCGTACACCGCCTACAGGGCTCCAGCGACATACCCCTCAACGACACCGGCCGCGCCCAGGCGCTCGCCGCCGCCCACAACGTGCTCGAATACGCCAAGACCCAAGCGGACGCCCACCCCGGCTTCACCTGGCACGGCGTCGTCACTTCCCCCCTCTCCCGCGCCGCGGAAACCGGTGCCATCATCGCCGACGAACTGGGCCTACCCGTCCTCGGCTCCTACCCGGGCCTAGCAGAACGCTCCTTCAAAGACCTCGAAGGCGTACAGAATAACCCCGCCCTCTGGGAGACGGTAGAAAACGAAACCGCAGACATCGAACCCCTGGCCGACTTCCTCGCCCGCGTTGAAGACGCCCTCGACCAGGTTGAAGCCGACTACCCCGGTCAGAACCTCATTATCGTGGTGCACGGTATGCTGATTTCCCGCCTGCAAACCGCCCGCACCGGCCAGAAAGTGCTGGTGCCCCACAACGGTGAGGTGGTTCCTCTGGCACCTGCCCGTCGGGCGTCCTCCATCATGCTAATCCGCCATGGACAGACCGACTGGAACAAGGCCCACCTCATGCAGGGCTCCAGCGATATTCCCCTCAACGACACCGGCCGCGCCCAGGCCCACGAGACCGCCGCCTCTCTTAAGGCGCGGGGTTTTGAGTTTGACGTGGTGGTTTCGTCCCCGCTCTCCCGTGCCCACGAGACCGCAGAAATTATCGGTGCCGCCTTCGGCCTGACCGTTGACCGCACCTACGACGACCTGGTCGAACGCGGCTACGGCGAAGCTGAGGGGCTCGACATTTCAGCCGAGGCCCGCAAGGAGCCCGACGCCTACTACAGCGGCGTTGAAAGCGAACGCTCCGTTTACCTGCGCGGCATCAAGGTGCTGCGCCAGATTGCCCGCGATTACCCGGGCCAGCGCGTCATCGCCGTCTCTCACGGCTCCCTGATTCGCCGTGCCCTCTCTGCCACCCACGGCCGGGAGTTCGGCACCATTGCCAATGCCGAACCCTTCGAGGTTGACCTGCCGGGCCTTGCCCACTGGCTAGAGGCCAAGGAGCCCCTGCTGGTAGGTAAGCCCTAGTGGGGTGTATCTTCCTCTGGGGCATCACCTGCCTGTACGTAGCTGCCGTCGCCTTCATCGTTCTCTGGCCCACTCACGTTGACTCCGGCGAGTCGGGCGAAACCCTAGCCCGGATACTTGCGGACGGCCACGCCCGCGGCTGGCTGCCCGGCTGGTTTGGCTACGGGCAGGTGGAATGGCTATCGAACGTGGTCATGTTTGTGCCCGGTGGCTTTCTCTTTACCTGGCTGCTGCGCCCGGCCCGCACCTGGTTCGTACCCCTGGTTGGTCTGGCCTGTACCCTGGCTATCGAAACCACCCAGCACTTCATGCCCGGGCGCACTAGCTCGCCCCTGGACGTCCTCGCCAACACCCTGGGGTGTGCTATCGGTTGGGTTTTGGCACTGGCCCTAGTGAAAGTGACCGAAAAACCCAATCAAAACACCGAAATGCACCCGTAACCGTGGGTTTTGCATTGACGTACCCACAGAAACCCACATAAAATCAACTGTAGATAGGGTCACCCGACCCACCTTCCAGTTATATAAGGTGATAAACACATGTTCGCTGAAGAACGACGTGCCGAAATAGCGAAGCTTGTAGCTTCTGCACGCCGTGTCAACGGCGCAGACCTGGCTAGACGCTACGAAGTCACGATGGAAACCGTCCGCCGTGACCTAGCAGCCCTCGAAGCTGACGGTAAGCTGCGCCGTGTGCACGGCGGTGCCGTAACCGTAGAGCAGTCGACCTCTGTAGAGTCGTCTATCGCCCTACGTCAAAACATGAACACCCCCGAAAAGCAGAAAATTGCTCTGCGCGCCTACGAGTTGCTGCGCGATTCGGACGCCGGTGCGGTAGTTCTCGACGCAGGTACCACCATCGAAATCCTTGCCGACCGCATTGCTGCCGCAGATTTCTCCCTCAAGTCAGGTGCCGACCGCCTCATCATCACCCACGCCCTTCACATTGCCGTGAAACTAGCTGAAGCCGATGGCGTGGTGCTCGATATGGTGGGTGGCCAGCTGCGCAAGATGACCTGGGCCGCTGTTGGTACCCGCGCCGCTGCCCACTTCGAAACCATCCGCCCCGACATCGCCTTTATCGGCGTGAACGGCCTGGACGCCGAATTTGGGCTCTCCACCCCTGGTCTGAACGAAGCCATCGTCAAGACCGCCATCGTCAAGTCAGCCCGCCGCGTGGTGCTCCTGTGCGACTCCGCCAAGTTCGGCCAGGAGTCCCTGGTGCGTTTTGCCGGGCTTGAAGACATCGATACTCTCATTACCGATAAAGCGCCAGAAGGTGAACTCGCCACAGCGCTTGAAGAATCCAACGTAGAGGTGCTTATCGCATGATCGTTACCCTAACCGCTAACCCCAGCATGGACCGCACCGTAGAACTGAATCACGAAATTAAGCGCGGTGCCGTTCAGCGCGCCGTTGCAGCGGCGTCCGACCCCGGTGGCAAGGGCGTGAACATTGCCCGCGCCCTCAATATCTCCGGCTTCGAAACCGTAGCGGTGCTGCCCGGCGACAACGAAGACCCCGTACTGGCCAGCCTCAAAGAGGCAGAGGTGCCCTTCGTTAACATGCCCATCAGTGCCCCGATCCGCTCCAACATCACCATCGTTGAGCCTGACGGCACCACCACCAAGATCAACGCCCCCGGTGAGCCCCTGAACGATGTGGCCCAGCAGCAGCTGACCCGCCTCATGATTAAGGAAACCATCGAGGCCTCCTGGCTAGTGCTGGCAGGGTCCCTGCCCGCTGGCGTTCCCTCCGACTACTACGCCGTTGTGGGCCGCTCAATCCGTGAGTCCCTGGAGGAGAAGGCCCCCCGCATCGCCCTTGACACCTCCGGTGCAGCCCTGCGCGACGCCCTCGTTGGCCTGGACGGCATGCCCAACCTCATCAAGCCCAACTCCGAAGAACTCGCTGAGCTGGTCGGTAAAATTGAGATGGCGGACGAGCTTGAAGCCAGCCCCGTACTCACCGCAACTACCGCCAAGGAACTGGTCGACCGCGGCGTCGAAATGGTCCTTGCTACCCTGGGTGGGGGAGGGGCTGTGCTGGTGACCGCAGAAGGTGCCTGGCACGCCGTCCACGCCCCCATCAAGGTGCGCTCCACCGTGGGCGCAGGCGACTGCTCCCTGGCAGGCTTCCTAATCGCCCACGAGCAGGGCAAAACCCTGCCCGAATGCCTGGTGCAGGCGGTAGCCCACGGCTCAGCCGCAGCCTCCCTCCCCGGCACCCAGGTGCCCACCCTAGAATCAACCACGCCCGAAGCAGTCACCCTGCGCGAGCTGGCCCTCTAAACTCCAACCGAACCACATTCTCAAACCCCTAAAACACAATCCGAGGAGGAGCACATGTCTGCTCTCATCACTGCGGATCTCATCAGCCTCGATGAGAACCTCGGCGAGACCCGCTTCGATGTCATCGAGCATCTAGCTGGTGCCGTCGTAGATGCTGGCCGCGCCACCGACTTTGAGACCCTCTACGCCGCTGCGCGTGCCCGCGAGGAAAAGACCGACACCGGCATCCCCGGTGGCATCGCTATTCCCCATTGCCGCAGTGAAGCAGTCACCGAGCCCACCCTGGCTATGGCCCGCCCCAACCCCGCCGTCGACTTCGGCGCTAAGGACGGCCCCGCCGACCTCATCTTCTTCATCGCAGCTCCCGCAGACGGCGACGAAACCCACCTGAAGATTCTTTCTCAGATGGCTCGCTCCCTCATGAAGAAGTCCTTCACCGCTGCCCTGCGCGACGCCAAGACCGCTGACGAGGTCGTCGTCCTCGTTGAAGAGGCCCTGGGCCTGCGCGAAAAGGCGGCCGAGGCACCTGCTGCCGCTGCCTCGTCCGGCTCCGTAGCCGCTGCTGAGGCAGAAGCCCCTGCCCGCCGCAAGAAGATCGTGGCTGTGACCAACTGCCCCACCGGCATCGCCCACACCTACATGGCAGCCGACGGCCTCAAGTACGCTGCCGAAGAGCTGGGCTACGACTTCAAGGTTGAGCCCCAGGGCTCATCCGGTGGTGACAAGCTCACCCAGGCCGAGATCGACGAAGCTGATGCCGTCGTCTTTGCCGTTGCCCTGCCCGTCCGCGGCCGTGAACGCTTCGCCGGTAAGCCCTATGTCGAATCCCCCGTCAAGCGCGGCATCGACGAGCCCCAGGCCATGATCGAAGAAGCCCTTGCCGAAGCTGAGAAGCCCAACGGCAAGCGCGTCGCCGCAGGTGCAGCTGACTCCGCAGAAACCGCTGAAGAAGGCGGCTCCTGGGGCACCCGTATCTACAGGGCCCTGATGACCGGCGTCTCCTACATGATTCCCTTCGTGGCAGCAGGCGGTATCATCCTGGCTATCGGCTTCATGCTCGAAGCCATCACCATGCCCAACCTGGGTGAGGTAGACCCCGCAGCTATTCTCGAAGGTGCCTCCCTCACCAACCTGAACGGCACCCCCCTCTCTCTCTACCTGGGTGCTGCCCTGCACACTATCGGTGCCTTTGGCCTGGGAGCTATGGTTCCGATCCTGGCAGCCTACATCGCCTACGGTCTGGCCCAGCGCCCCGGCATCGCTCCCGGCTTCATCGCCGGTTCTGTCGCCGTTATGGTGGGCGGCGGCTTCCTCGGCGGTATCGTCGCCGGTCTGCTCGCAGGTCTGTGCGCCTACTGGCTCTCCCTGCTCAAGCTGCCCCGCTGGCTCGCCTCCATGATGCCCGTGGTCATCACCCCGCTCGTAGCCACCCTCTTCGCCGGCGGCCTCATGTTCTTCCTACTCGGCGGCCCCCTGGCCTGGGTTACCGCCTCTCTTGAGAACTGGCTCAATTCCATGACCGGTGCCTCAGCCATTCTGCTGGGCATCATCCTGGGTGCCATGATGGGCTTCGACCTTGGCGGCCCCGTCAACAAGGCAGCCTACCTCTTCGCCACCGCAGGCCTCTCCGCCGGTACCCTGGCCTCCCAGCAGGTCATGGCAGCCGTCATCATCTCGGGTATGGTTCCCCCGCTGGCTATGGCCCTGGCCACCGCCGTCCGCCCCAAGCTCTTTAGCGCTCCCGAACGCGAAAACGGCAAGGCAGCCTGGCTGCTGGGTGCCTCCTTCATCTCCGAAGGTGCCA
This sequence comes from Candidatus Rothia avicola, assembly GCA_019115985.1. Lineage (GTDB taxonomy): Bacteria > Actinomycetota > Actinomycetes > Actinomycetales > Micrococcaceae > Rothia > Rothia avicola. The sequence continues at coordinate 6,216 of DXCN01000078.1, forward strand.
TCCCCTTCGCCACCGCCGACCCCCTGCGCGTCATCCCCTCATCTGTCGTCGGTGCAGCCGTTGCCGGTGCTATCTCCATGGGCGCGGGCGTCGCCTCACCCGCTCCCCACGGTGGCGTCTGGATTATCGCCCTGGTCGAGAACCCCCTCATGTTCCTTGTGGCCGCCATCGCAGGTACCGTAGTGGGCGCTCTCATGTATATTGTTCTCAAGTCACTTGCAGGCCGTAAGGCCGAGGCAACCGCCTAAATCACTTCAACCTCTTAGAAGGAAAACACTATGACTACCTACAAGGGTGTCGGCGTCTACGCCGGCCGCGTTATCGGCAAAGTCCTTCAGATGCCCGAGCCCATCAAGGCTCCCTCATCATCCCTGAAGCTCTCAGCCGACGAAACCCCCGAGCAGGCCGCCGAGCGTATCAAGGCCGCAGCCGAAACCGTCAAGAACGGTCTGCTGGAGCGCGCCGAGCACGCTAGCCGCGACGGCAAGGCCGTGCTCAAGTCCACCTCCCAGATGGCGACCGACCGCGCCCTGCTCAAGAGCGCTATCAAGATCGTTGAAAAGCAGGGCAAGGCCCCCGAACTGGCAGTCTGGGAAGCCGCATCAGCCTTCGCTGACCAGATGGCAGCCCTCGGCGGCTACATGGCCGAGCGCGTCACCGACATCCACGACGTCCGCGCCCGCATCGTTGCCGAGCTGACCGGCCAGCAGGCCCCCGGCATCCCCGTCTCAGCTGACCCCTTCATCCTGGCAGCTATAGACCTGGCACCGGCAGACACCGCCACCCTCGACCCCAAGCAGGTCATCGCCCTCATCACCTCCGACGGTGGCCCCCAGGCCCACACCGCGATTCTTGCTCGCGGTCTCGGCCTGCCCGCTATCGTTGCCGCTAAGGGCGTCACCGACATCGAAAACGGCACCGAAGTCTACGTTGACTCCAACGAAGGCACCGTTAACACCGAGGTCACCGACGAGCACCGCGACCTGGCCGAAAAGTACGCCAACCGTAAGGAACTGCCCGACTTCGACGGCACCGGCACCATGGCAGACGGTACCCTCGTCCCCCTCTACGCCAACGTCGGTGACGGCAAGAGCGCCGAAAAGGCAGCCGGCCTCAAGGCCGAAGGCGTGGGCCTGCTCCGCACCGAATTCGGCTTTCTGGGCCACGACGCTGAACCCTCAGTAGAAACCCAGACCGCCAGCTACAAGGCCGTTTTCGACGCCTTCCCCGGCCAGCACATTGTCGTCCGCACCCTCGACGCAGGCGCAGATAAGCCCCTGCCCTTCCTCAACGTCAAGGAAGAAGAGAACCCCGCCCTCGGCGTCCGCGGCTACCGCACCGACTGGACCGTGCCCGGCGTCCTCGAACGCCAGCTCGAAGCCATCAAGGCAGCAGCCGATGGCTCCGATGCCGACATCTGGGTCATGGCCCCCATGATTTCAACCACCTCAGAGGCCCGCCGCTTCAAGGAAATGGTTGATGAAGTAGGCCTGGCAACCCGCGGCGTCATGGTCGAAACCCCCGCAGCAGCCGTCAATGCTGAAGCGATCCTCGGTGAAGTCGACTTCGTCTCCATCGGCACCAATGACCTCACCCAGTACACCATGGCAGCAGACCGCCTGCTCGGCGACCTGGCCCACCTCAACAACCCCTGGCAGCCCGCCGTCCTTAAGATGATCAAGCTGACCGTCGAAGGCGCCAAGCGCGCATCCGCCAAGGCCGGCGTCAAGAAGTACGTCTCCGTCTGTGGTGAAGCAGCCGCCGACCCCGCACTGGCCGTCGTCCTCGTCGGCCTGGGTGTCGACACCCTCTCCATGAACGCTGGTGCTATGGCAGCCGTCTCCGCCGTGCTCAAGTCGGTCACCCCCGAAAAGGCACAGCAGATCGCCAACGACGCCCTTGACCAGATCTCCTCAGCAGAAGCCAAGGAAGCAGCGCGCAAGCACCTGCCGATCCTGGACGAGCTCGGCCTCTAAGCTAAGAGCCCACTCCTGAATAAATCACACCGAAATAAGCGGTTAACGCGAGCGAAACATACGCACCCTGATTTAGACTCAGTAGTGGACAACAAATCCGCACCCCCTTTGTAAGGAGAACCCCATGGCAGAACGTATTGCCACCATCGCAAGCCGTGTTGGCCTGCACGCCCGCCCCGCAGCGATCTTCGCTGAAGCAGCAGGTGACCTCCCCGTTGAAGTCACCATCGCAGCTGAAGGCGAGCCCGCAGACGAGGCAATGGACGCAGCATCCATCCTCTCCCTGATGTCACTCGGCGCTAAGCACGGCGACAAGGTCGTTCTGCGCGCAGAGGGCGAAGGCGCTGAAGAAGCACTCGACACCCTGGTCAAGATCCTCGAGACCGACCACGACGCCGAATAATACGGTTTAGTCGAGCAATCTCAGCCTAACGGTTTGATTGTGAAGCCTCCGCTTACCGCAAGCGGGGGCTTTGCTGTGCCCGTGGAAGGGGCGACAGCGCAGATACCCAGCTACACCAGACGAAACTCACGGCCCCGCAGGGTGCATAGCCCGCCCAGTCTCGATAGACTGGGAAGCTGAAACCTTTCCCGTGCCCACTCGCGCACCAAAAAGAAAAAGAGGGACCTTGCGACAGTTCACAGCCCGCTTCGCTACCAACGCCGAAATCGCCTCCTGGGATGACCATGTCATCGCCAGCCCCGGTGGCGGCAACCTGTTGCAGTCAGCGTCCTTTGCCTCCGTCAAAGCCAAGCACGGCTGGAAGCCCCTCTACCTGGTCTACGAAGGCACCACCGTCCTTGACGGCGCAGAGGCTCCCTTTGCCAGCTACAACCTGGTACTCGAAAAGTCCGTACCTGCCCTGGGCAAAATCTGGTACATGATCAAGGGCCCTGGCGTGAACTCTGTTGAAGAGATCCCCGCGATTCTCGACGCCAACAAGGACTTCATCAAGCGCGAGAAGCTGGGTGTTTTCGCGGTCAAGATTGAGCCCGATATCATCGCAGACGACTCTATTAACGCCTTTATGGCCAAGACCGGCCTGGTCAAGAGCTGGAACATCCAGCCCAACGATTCCACCGCCATTCTCGATACCGATAAGAGCGAAGAAGATGTGCTCAAGTCCCTCTCCTCCCGTGGACGCAACGCCGTGCGCCGTTCGCTGCGTGAGGGCTGCGAGGTTGAGCGGGTGCCTCTGACCGAAGAGAACATGAAGAAGATGTACGCCCTCATGGATACCGTGGGCCAGGGCAATGCTAACGTGCATCTGCGCTCCTACGACTACTACCGCGACTTCTGGACCACCTTTGAGCAGGCCGGCCAGGGCCGTCTCTACTTTACTTACGAGGACGGCGAGCCCTCCGTGGGCGCCTACGTGATTCGCTACGGCCAGAAGGGCACCTACAAGGACGGCGGCTCCAAGCCCCGCCGCAAGCAGTACGGCGACTCCCACCAGGTGCAGTGGACCGCCCTGACCGACCTGATGAAGGAATTCGACATCAAGAGCTACGACTTCTGTGGCACCCCGCCCAAGAGCGAGCTCAAGAACAAGGACCACCACCACTACGGCCTGGGCCTCTTCAAGACCTCCTTCACCAAGGACGTCATCGACTACGTTGGCGTCTGGGACCAGGTGCTTTCACCGGTCAAGTACAAGGCCTGGAACCAGGCTGTTGAGAAGGTCATGCGCCAGCTCTGGGTCCGCAAGACCGGCCAGCCCTTCTACTAAACCGACCCCGGTTCATACTGGGCGCAGCCGGTGCTGTGCCTGAACAGCTTTCACCGTAAGAGGCGGAAGGAGTAATCCCTTTGACCCCCAGCAAGACTCCCTTGCAGCAAAAGGCTTACCCTTCCGCCTCTGCCTTTGATATGGCCCCCACCGAGGAGGGCACCGGGGCCGGGGCCTTTGGGCAGACGGCTCTGCTGCCGCGCGCGGTACCGGGCGATAGCCCTGCGGCTGGGCAGGGGAGTGCCGGGCAATCGCTACCGGGTACGGACACCGGTGGTCAGGACGTCCCCGCCCCCTCGTCCGTGCAGGCCTGGGGGCCCCTGCCGGTTGTGTCGCTGAATGAGGTGCGGGATCCGCAGCTGCGCAACCGCCTGGCCCACCTGGGGCAGGGGGAACCTGCCAGTGCTTTTGATACTCCCGCAGAAGCTACAGGGCCTGCAGTGAGCGGGGGTGCTGACGCACCGGCCTCCGCTTTTGATTTAGCAGCAGCCCCCACCAGCTACAAGGTGTCCTCTGCCTTCGGTCCGGCTACCGACCTGAGCCTGCAGACGGCTGAACCTGACGAAGAGACCAGCCCGGTCACAGCGGGCACCCCCACGGTGGATGAGGCTACCGGCCTGCAACAGGCCTCCTACCCCTCAGCGGCTGGGCCCCATACCGTCGTCCTGCCCGTGTCGCCCCGTCGTCCTGCTGCTAAACGCCCCTCGCGGGTGCGCTCATCCCTGAAATCTTTTGTGAGCACCGACCAGTCGCTCACCAAACCTATGCGAGGCATTGCCCGCCTGGCCCAGCGTCCTTTCAATATCGCCGCAGCTCACCGCGCCGAATACGTGCGTGAGAAGGAAGCGGCCCGTGAGGTCCTCAACTTCTCCCTGCGTCTGGCTGAGACCATGTTCCACTACGGGGCAGATACCGTCGATGTGGACTCAGCGATTGTAGCCGTGTGTGCAGCCTACGGATTGGACGATGTAGAAATTGATATCACCAACCAGTCAGTGATCATCAACTACGTCTCCGATATTGATGAGGTCGATGATCGTACCCGGGCTATTAACCTGAGCGAACCCGAAGACTCCGCACCCGGTAAAGAACGGTTTAGCCACACGGTTATGCGAGTGGTGCGTTCCTGGTCAGAGAACTACGCCGCCCTGGATGACATCTATAAGCTCATTAACGACATCACCGCTGGCGGCCTACCCCGCCACCGGGCCGAGCGTCGCCTACACAAGATCAATACCGCCAAAAAGCCCTACTCGCCCATGGTCATTATGCTGGCCAACATTGTGGCGGCTTTCTCCCTGGTCCTGTCCCTGGGCGGATCCCTTGCAGCGGGGGCCGTAGGCGGTATCGTCTTCCTCGCGATTCACTTCGTCAACAGCCTGATTTCTAAGCTCAAGATGCCCGGCTTCTTTAACATGGCAGCGGGTGCCGGCGTGGTTACCTTCGCCGCTATTTATATATCGGATGAGGCATCTATCTTCTCTCAGGTGGGCTTTCACGTCTCAGCGCCCCACATTGTGGCGGCCGGGCTCATCATGCTCCTACCTACTGCCCGGCTGGTCTCGACTGTGCAGGACGCCCTCAATGGCTTCCCGCTCACAGCGGCGGGTAAGTTCGTGTCAACGGGTATGTCCTTCCTGGGTATCGTGGTGGGGCTGGCCTCGGCGGTAGCGGTGCTGTCGGTACTGGGCGTGAGTGAACTCGATATCACTGAAACCCGATTTGTGGGGGCGGGGCTGGGCGTCAGCTACACCTTCTTCATGCTGGCCTCTTTAGCCTTTGCTGTGACTACCCACGCCCGCTGGCGAACCCTGCTGTGGATCTTGCTGATTTCAACCTGCGGCTTCTGGGTCTACCAGGGCTACACCCTTATGTTTGGTGCCGGCGCTGGGCGGGCCAATACAGCTTTTGCCGCTCTAGTGATTGGCCTGATGAGCACCTTCCTGGCCTATCGCCTGCATGCCCCGGCCTCTATCTTCTACGTTCCTGCCCTGACCTTCCTGCTCCCCGGTCTCTCGGTCTTCCGCGGCCTCTACCTGTTTACGGTCGAAGCTAACTCTGATGCCGGTGTGCCCGGCATGGTAGCGGCTATCGCCATTATTCTTTCCATGGCCTCTGGAGTGGTGCTGGGGAGCTACCTCATGCAGTACATCATCCAGCGTTATCTGAGCCCCGCTCTTGAAGGTGGCGAGCAGCAAGAAAAGCGTGACCGCTAACGGAGGCTTTCGTTCTTTTGCCCAGCCCCAGCAAGATTTTCCGCTCCTCCTACCTGGTTTTGGGAGGGGAGGACGTCTTTGCCGGGGGCCAGGGCCTCGCCGCCGCCGGGGTGACGGTTCTGCTGATGGCCACGGGGATTGTGTGCGGCACTTACCTGTGGGTTGACATGACAGGGCGTTTACGGTTGAGGAGCTCGCGGAACCTGGCGTGACTTAGCTATATGCCCCTATAACTATGTTCTAGTGGGGAAGCGCCCAGTCTACGGGCTGCGCCCCCTGCTGCGCTAGGAGCTCATTGACACGACTAAAGGGCCGCGAGCCGAAGAAGCCCCGCGAGGCCGAAAGCGGTGACGGATGGGGCGACTCAACACAGGGGTAGCCGCCGAGCAGGGGCCTGCACTTACGGGCGTCCGCACCCCACAGCAGCCCCACCAGGGGCGTGCCCCGCTGCGCCAGCGCCTCAATGGCGGCGGTCGTGATTTGCTCCCAGCCCAGATTGCGGTGCGAGCCTGCCTGGCCTGCCCCTACCGAAAGAACCCGGTTCATGAGCATAACCCCCTGGTTGCTCCACGCCGTAAGATCCCCGTGGGGTGGGGGCACCAGCCCGGTGTCGGCCTGGAGTTCCTTATAAATGTTCTGTAGCGACCGGGGAATCGGGCGCACTTCGGGGCGTACCGAAAAACTCAGCCCCATCGCGTGGCCGGGAGTGGGGTAGGGGTCCTGCCCAATCACCAGCACCTTGACCTCGCTCATGGGGTAAGTGAAAGCGCGGAAAATATCGGCCCCCGGGGGTAGGGTTGCCCGCCCAGCCTCGTGCTCTGCCCGCAGAAAGTTACCCATAGCTCGAATCTGGGCTTCCACCGGGGCGAGGGCTTGAGCCCAGTCAGGGGCCATAATCTCATGCAGGGGGCGGGCAGGCACGGTACTCCTTGGGCGTCGGTGCGGTATTCTCCCTACTAAGACTAGACCACCGAAAGTGAAGAGATGAGCAGCGAGAGCACCGAACCTGAAGAGGGCCTTACCGAGAACGAAGCGGCAATTCTCAATCTTGAGAAAAAACGCTTCAAATACCAGGGCAGCAAAGAACAGGCTATTACCCGCACCCTGGGGCTCACCCCGGTGGCCTACTACCAGCAGCTCAACGCCCTCATCGACAATCCCAGAGCAATTGCCGCCGAACCTGCTCTCACCCGCCGCCTACGCCTCAAACGCGATGCTCTGACTTAAGCTTCTTGGCTGGCAGCTTCGCTGAGAGCCTGCTTTACCTGCCTTTTGAAGAAGCCTAGCGTGTACCCTAGTAACTAAAAGCCCGCCACCGCGCACGATCATGAGGACGCCCGTGAACAGCTACCCCCGCGATGAGCTCGACGATATCGACGAAAACACCTCCCGCCGAGGTGCCTATCGCGGTACCCCTGTTGATAAGGCAACTTCCCGCGCCGGGCTACTGGCAATTATTATCAGCGGCGTGCTAGCCCTTATTGTAGGTGGCACCATGTACGTGATTTCTCCGCGTACCGCTGCCCCCGAGGCGTCCGGAGCCAGTAGCGCCACCGCTGCCGCTTCGGCAAGCCCGAGCTTTGAAGCTACGCCCACCACTAACCCCTCCAGCGTGACCGTTGAGGTCTACAACTCCAGCGCCTCAGCCGGTGCTGCCGCCCAGGCCACCGCAGCCCTCGAAGCGGCCGGCTACACCGTTACCTCTACCGCTAACTGGGCGGGGGCCTACACGGCTGAATCCATGGTCTACTTCGCTACCGGGGCCTCCTCAGAAGCTAACGAAATAGCTGACACCCTGGGCTTGCCCATCATCGCTCAGGATTACCAGGCTGAAACCGGTCTCGTCTACGTGGTGCTCGGAGCCGACTTTGACCCCACCAGCCTGCCCGGGGCATCGTCCTCACCTTCAGCTACTGCCCAAGAAACCGCCGATAGCGGCACCGGAGTGGCAGAGATAGAGCCTAACCCCGGTATACCCACCTCCGTTGATCGCTATAGCTATGACCCGACCACCGCTACCTTCTACCTAGACCCCACCGGTAACTACATCTACGACTCAGCAACCGGCACCTACCAGCTAGGCTAGGGACGCTCGCTCGCGGCCAGCGGACGTCCGCCTACCAGCTGCCCGGCACCTCTTGTGCGCTGTGGGCGATTAAGGGTCAGCTGTGAGAGCAATAGGTTTGCGCCCCTAGAGCTCAAGTGCCAAGATTGGTATTAGCACTCAGAGGCTTCGACTGCTAAATCATGTGCTAGGTTTAGCCGCCGAACCGCTCTTGAGCAAGACACCTGAAGCGATGCTTTGGTGAGGTGCACCCACCTGCCCCATGGCAGCACAAGCCGGGCTGCGCCGTCCGTCGCGGGCACCGAAGAATCGCGCTCACCCCGAATGTTCCAGAAGGAGCGAAAGCCATATGGCAAAGCTGATTGCTTTTGATGAAGAGGCCCGCCGCGGTCTTGAAAAGGGTCTCAACACCCTGGCAGACGCAGTGAAGGTAACCCTCGGCCCCCGCGGTCGCAACGTTGTCCTGGAGAAGGCCTGGGGCGCACCTACCATCACCAACGACGGTGTTTCCATCGCCAAGGAAATCGAACTCGAAGACCCCTACGAAAAAATCGGCGCAGAGTTGGTCAAGGAAGTCGCCAAGAAGACCGACGACATCGCCGGTGACGGTACCACCACTGCAACCGTCCTGGCTCAGGCTCTCGTCCGCGAAGGTCTGCGCAACGTCGCCGCTGGCTCCGATCCCCTCTCCCTCAAGCGCGGCATCGAAAAGGCTGTAGAAGCCGTCACTGCCGAACTGCTGGAGTCAGCTAAGGAAGTTGAAACCGAAGAAGAGATCGCTGCAACCGCATCTATCTCAGCCGGCGACCCCGAAATCGGTAAGCTCATTGCCCAGGCCATGGAAAAGGTCGGCAAGGAAGGCGTCATCACCGTCGAAGAGTCCAACACCTTCGGCCTGACCCTGGAACTGACCGAGGGTATGCGCTTCGACAAGGGCTTCCTCTCCGGCTACTTCGTCACCGACGCCGACCGCCAGGAAGCTGTTCTTGAAGATCCCTACATCCTGATCGTTAGCTCCAAGATTTCTAACGTCAAGGACCTCGTCCCCGTCCTCGAAAAGGTTATGCAGTCCGGCAAGCCCCTGCTGATCGTCGCTGAGGACGTCGAGGGCGAAGCCCTGGCCCTGCTGGTACTCAACAAGATGCGCGGTTCCATCAAGTCCGTAGCTGTTAAGGCTCCCGGCTTCGGTGACCGCCGTAAGGCCCAGCTGGCTGACATCGCTATTCTCACCGGCGGCCAGGTCATCACCGAAGAGGTCGGCCTCTCCCTCGACACCGCAACCATCGACCTGCTGGGCCAGGCCCGCAAGGTTGTTGTGACCAAGGACGAGACCACCATCATCGAGGGCGCCGGCGATGCCGACGCTATCGAGGGCCGCGTAGCCCAGATTCGTGGCGAAATCGCTAACTCCGATTCCGACTACGACCGCGAGAAGCTGCAGGAGCGCCTGGCTAAGCTGGCTGGCGGCGTCGCAGTTCTCAAGGCAGGTGCCGCCACCGAGGTTGAACTCAAGGAGCGCAAGCACCGCATCGAGGATGCCGTCCGTAACGCTAAAGCAGCCGTTGAAGAGGGCATCGTCCCCGGCGGCGGCGTAGCCCTGATTCAGGCCGGCGTTAAGGCCTTTGAGAAGCTGGAACTTTCCGGCGACGAAGCAACCGGTGCCAACATCGTCCGCGTTGCTATCGATGCTCCCCTCAAGCAGATCGCCTTCAACGCGGGCCTGGAGCCCGGCGTCGTTGTCGACAAGGTCCGCAACCTGCCCGCAGGTACCGGCCTGAACGCTGCAACCGGTGAGTACGAAGACCTTATGGCAGCAGGCATTAACGACCCCGTGAAGGTAACCCGCTCTGCCCTGCAGAACGCTGCCTCTATCGCCGGTCTCTTCCTGACCACCGAGGCTGTCGTTGCCGACAAGCCCGAACCTGCAGCAGCAGCTGCCGCCCCCGACATGGGCGGCATGGGTGGCATGATGTAATCATGCCCGCCTGAGAAAACCGGTGAAACCCGGCTTTCGATGCGCTCAAAGCTCCGCCGTTTCTTACCCTCGGGTAAGAGACGGCGGAGTTTTTGCACTCCGCCAAAAATATGACTAAAAAATTTAGATAATGGTATTGCACCTCATACCTATCTATGGGTATGCTTTAAATCACTAAAGAGGTCTTCTCTTACTTTTACTCATCAGTATCAAAGGCGAAACTGAAAGGTGTGAGGCATATGGTTATCATTGTCGATCTTGTTCTCTACGCAATCATTGTGGGGCTCCTGGCAATGTTGCTTGTTGCCTACGCATCCGACGGTTGGACCAAGCTCGAGAAGAAGAGCGCTGAGGCTCTCCATCGCGATCTTGCATTTGGTGCAGGTGGCTAAGAGTTAATAGTGATTGTGTTTTCCTGGAACCGGCGTCTCGGCAACGAGGCGCCGGTTTCTCTTTGCCCGAAGCCTCGCCTATACGCCAGGTGGCAGGGGCTGTAAAATAGTGAAGCTATGCGTTGCCACTACTTCGATGCCGGCCTCTGCCGCTCATGCTCCCTGCTTGAAACCCCCTACGCCGACCAGCTAGCGGGTAAGCAGCATGACGCCCAGACCCTGCTTGAACCCTGGGGCAGCCTCAACTGGCTCCCACCCGTAGCAAGCGCAGACCAAGCCTTCCGCAACAAGGCCAAGCTGGTTGTAGGTGGAGCCTCCCAGCAGCCCACCCTCGGTATCCTCGACAGGCAGGGGCAGGGCATTGACCTCACCGACTGCCAGCTTTATCTGCCCGCAATTAGCCGGGCTATACCCGTCCTTGCTGACCTCATTCGTCGGGCTGACCTAACCCCCTACAGCGTTCAGAAGCGCAAAGGGGAACTCAAAAATATTCTGGTGACCGCTTCCGATAGCGGCGAACTGATGGTCCGCTTTGTTCTACGTTCTAAAAAACTCATCGTCGCGCTCAAACGGGAACTGCCCCGGCTCCACGAACAACTACCCCAGCTTGCGGTGGTGAGCGTCAACCTGCTGCGCGAACACGTTGCCCTGGTTGAGGGGAACGAAGAAATTATTCTGACCGAGCGCACCACCCTGCCCATGCAGGTCAACGATATGACCCTGCACCTGCGCCCCCAGAGCTTCTTCCAGACCAACACCTCCATCGCAGCTTCCCTGTACCGTCAGGCTCAGGCATGGGTTAGCGAAGCAGTACCGGGCAGCCTCTGGGACCTCTACTGCGGGGTAGGGGGCTTCGCTCTGCACGCTGCAGCGGTCATGCCGCCGGGGGCTACCGTGACCGGTATTGAAATTAGTAGCGAGGCTATTGCCTCTGCCCAGCGTACCGTCGCTGAACGCAGTCTAACGGGTGTACACTTCATTGCCCAGGACGCCCCCGACTATGCCACCAGTAGTGGCCAGGTGCCCGAGATGCTGATTGTGAACCCGCCCCGCCGGGGGCTGGGTCCGCAGCTTTCTCGCTGGATTGAGGGTAGCGGTATCGACCAGGTTATCTATTCGAGCTGCAATTTACGTTCTCTCGTCAGGGATCTAGAGAAGATGCCGTCGATGGAGCCCGTGCAGGGGCAAGTGATGGACATGTTCCCGCACAGTAGCCACTACGAAACGATTATGCTGCTTAAGCGTAGCCGCTAGCGCCCCACCATTTTTAGGCTCTCGTCAGGCCTGTGTACTAGGGTGAAAGAAGCCCAACTCCGCGCCCCGTGCCCTGGGGCTTAATCTGGGCTCCCTACAGCTCTAGCGCATTTCTTGCTCTAGCGCCCGGCGCACCATGAGCGGCGCCGTAACCCTATGGCTGGTGAGCGTGTGGGGCTGATTGCTGGCAATAGCTAGTAGGTAGGCGCCCTCGTGAATCTGCCAGGTAACCCAGTAGGTGCGGGGCTCGGCCTCACCGGGTAACTGTACCGAGGCCCTAGCCGTAAGCCCGTGGGCTTCTTCCAACGTGGCGGGTAGGGGCGGCAACGCCAGCATAACGGTGCTGGGTGCTAGCGCCAGGCCGTAGCCGGTAGCCTTGAGTATCGCTTCTTTAGCGCTCCAGAGCAGATGCCTGGCTAGGGCTGCCTCCGCGGCAGGTAAGGACGCCACCACCCGCTTTTCGTAGTCGGCGAGGGCGATGCGGTCGAAGCTATCGTAATAGCTGCCGCGCACAGTAATGAGATCGAGCCCTATACTGAGCCCAGCCGGTCCGGTGACCCCGGCCACCAGTCCTAGAGCCCTTGCCATGCTGAGGTTAACCCCTTCAATACGTGGCTTGCCGTGGGGCTGCCCGCTTCCGCATAAAAGGCAGGTGCGGTCTACCGCTATATCTGCGGCCGCTGTCGCCTTAACCCCGAGTAGGGTCGCCGCCATACACCGCATGAGGGTGTGCTGGGCTGCAAAGGCAAGCGCTTCGTCCGGATTCTTAAATTCAGCGGCCTTCACCTGCTCCTCAATACCGACATAGGCCAGCCAACTCACCCCGTGACCGGTGCGGAGGGCTTCTGCGGGCATACTAAAAAGGGTGAGCTGGGCGCTCGCTGACCCGGCGGAAGCTGAAGGGTGAACCATGATGACCATTCTAGCGGTGACGCTCCAGGTGAGGCGGCGCGTAGAATAAAAGGCGCCTGCAACCTGAAAGTTCGAGGACTATGACCGAAAAAATCATCGCTGCCGCTGACGGCTCTGCCCTGGGTAACCCCGGGCCCGCTGGCTGGGCCTGGTATATCGATAGGGACAACTGGGCTGCCGGTGGCTGGGAGCACGGTACCAATAATATGGGTGAGCTCAAAGCGGTACTTGATCTCTTTGAAGCAACAGCGGATCGGGCAGATGAGCACCTGCACGTTATCTGCGATAGCCAGTACACCATCAACTCCATCACCAAATGGATGCCCGGCTGGAAGAAAAAGGGCTGGAAGAAAAGCAACGGTAAGCCTGTGCTCAACGTCGATTTGATGCAGGCCCTCGACAGGGCTATCCAGGGGCGGAGCTACTCCTTTGAGTGGGTGAAAGGGCATACCGGCCACCCTTTGAATGAGGCTGCTGATGAACGAGCCAACAGGGCAGCCCAAGCCTACCGCGACGGCACTCCGGTAGAAACCGGGCCCGGCTTGGGATCTAAGCATGGTCTTATCCCCTCGAATGGTGCAAGCCTTGAGCCGCATAGTAGGGGCTCGGAACAGAGTCTGGCAGCACAGGTTTCCGAGAGCGATCTAGACCCCGTAGCCGAGGCCCTGGCTCACGAAGAGCAGATGCTCAAGCCCTCTATCTACGGGGCAGAAAAGCTTGTGGGGGCTCTGCTGCACCCTGAGCTTACCTGGGTCGTACCGACCGGCCAGGTGACAGATCGGGCAACCGTCCTGGCCTATCGGAAGAAGGCCTGCGCGGCAACAGGAAGACCTGAGATTCTTTCCTCGGTTGCCCTGGGGCAGGGTGCTGCCCTGCTGGTATCGAAGGTACCTACGGCACGAGGAGTCCTGCTACGCTCAAGCACCTGGGTGCTCACCGGCGGCAGCTGGAAGCTCCGCTACCGCCAGGACACCGCGACGAGAGACTAACCCACAAACATGGCAGCGTTCGCCATTTCGGTTTCTGAATAGTTCACGCCGGCTCGTGAGAGAGCTTCGTTAATCTGGGCAATCGACTCTTCCACCTGGTGCTGGGTAGCCCGCCAGTGGGCGAGCACGCCCTGGAAATTCGCGGACGCCGAGCCCGTCCACGACCCCTGAAGGTCCTGGAGCGAGGCTGTGAGGGCATTGACCTCGGAAACGATGGTCTCTACCTGGGCGCGGGCCTGGGCTGATTTGCTGGCGATGAGGTCTGCATCGACATTGAACTGGGCCATTGGGCTCTCCTTTGAACGGGTATATAAGGGGTATCAGGTACCGCTAGGGTGGGCTGCCTGATGCCTTTGAGCTTACGGGGCAGCTAGCTCTGGCCAGAAGAAAAAGAGCACCTGTGGAAAACCCCGCCCCGGCGGTCAAGCTGCCAGGGCGGGGTTTTGCACACCTCTAGAAGAAAAACATGGTGCAGTGATGACGTTTCTATGACGGCTTCTAATGGCTATCCACAGGGCCCCTGCACCAGGGGCGCAGCAAGCTGCCGAGGGCAAGAAAGCCCCGACTAAACTTCTAGAGCGTCAGGACAAAGCCCGATCTAGGCCTGCTCACCTGCTGCAAGCGGAATAGGGCCGGTGTGGTCACTGTACTGGGGAATGCGAATAGTGAAGGTAGCTCCGCCGCCTTCTGTCTCTTCAACCCGCACCGTACCGTCATGTTGGCCTACAATCGCAGCGACGATTGCCAGCCCCAGACCGGTTCCACCCGTCTCACGAGTGCGTGAGGTATCAGCCCGGTAGAAACGCTCAAAGACGCGCTCGGCGTCCTCACCGTGAATACCCGGGCCGTGGTCACGGACCTGGAGCACAGACGTCCAGGTGCCATCAACGCCCGGCACCGACCCGACCGCAATTTCAATCGGGGAGCCCGCCGGGGTGTAGCGCAGGGCGTTGGTCATCAGGTTGGCGATAACCTGGCGCAACCTTTGCTCATCACCCCAGACCAGGGAGGTAAGAGCTTCTGCGCCTTCTAGCCCTACCACCTCGATGGTGCGATCGGGGGCCGAGGCGAAGGCGTCATTAGCGGCGTCCGTAGCTAGCTTCAGCAGGTCTACCCGGGCGTTCTCAGCAACCCGGCGCTCGTCGAGGCGAGCCAGGGTCAAGAGGTCTTCCACCAGCTGGCCCATGCGCTTAGACTCTGACTCAATGCGGTCCATGGCCATTGCCACGGCTTCATCGTTGGGCAGGCCGCCCATACGGTAGAGCTCAGAATACCCCCGAATCGACACCAGCGGGGTGCGAAGCTCGTGCGAAGCGTCGCCCACGAAACGCCTCATCTTTACCTCTGACCTCTTTTGGGCGTCAAAGGCCTCTTCAATGTGCGAGAGCATGGTGTTCAAAGAGGTGGTGAGGTGGCCAATCTCGTTGTAGGGGCTGTAGTTCTCAATACGCTGGGAGAGGTCGCCTGCGGCAATCTGGGCTGCGGTCTGCTCCACGCGGGCGAGGGGCTCAAAGGCCCTGGTGACAATTACCCAGGTCAGCGCGATAGAAGCAAGGAGGGTGGCCACACCAAAGAGCATGGTGAGGCCACCCACGATAGCTACCGTCTGGTTAATCTGGGTCAGGGGGGCAGCGATTACCAAGGTCTGGTTGGTGTCTTCAACCGGGAAGGCAATCAGTCGCCATTCGGTGTGGCCGCTGGCTGACCGTACCGTCAGCGCAGCCTTGTTGTAGCGCTTGACGTTATCAGCGGTCAGACCAGAGATGACGGGGGAGGATGAGTCATCGGCTAGTGTTGCCACCGGGCGTACAATATTTCCGTCGCTATCTAGCAAATATGCTTCATAGGGAATGAAAGTCCCCTGGGTCTGTGACAGTTGCTGGTCGGCGTAGACCGCGGTCACCAGGTAGCTGTAGCTGGCAGTAATCTCGTCATCGAGTTGGTCCATCATCTTGGCTCGAATCGCTGAAATAGCGACCAGAGACATCACAGAGATAGCCAGGGCCAGCAGCATAGATGTTAAAAGCACGAGCTGGGTTCGCAAGGACAGCGAACCCAGCCGGTGCACAGAGAGACGAGAGCGCAAACTCGTAACCCCTTAGTTTTTGTTAGCGGTACGAAGCAGGTAGCCGACGCCGCGCTTGGTATGAATCAGCGGGGGCAGGTTCTGGTCGTTATCAATCTTGCGGCGCAGGTAGGAGATGTAGGACTCCACAATGGAGGCATCGCCGTTGAAGTCGTATTCCCATACGTGATCCAGAATCTGGGCCTTAGAGAGCACACGGTTGGGGTTGAGCATCAGGTAGCGCAGTAGCTTGAACTCGGTGGGAGAAAGGTCAATTTCGCGGTCGCCGCGGAAGACCTCGTGGGCATCGTCGTCTAGCACCAAATCATCTACGCGCAGGCGAGAATCTTCCTCGATGTGGGGCTGGGTGCGGCGCAGGACGGCGCGGATGCGGGCCACAACCTCGTCCAGGCTGAAGGGCTTGGTGACGTAGTCGTCGCCGCCTACGGTTAGGCCGGTGACCTTGTCTTCGGTGTCGTCCTTAGCGGTGAGGAAGAGGACGGGGAAGAGACGGCCGGAGCTACGCAGCTTACGGGTGACGGTGAAGCCGTCCATGTCGGGCAGCATAACATCGAGTACGGCCAAATCAGGTGACTCGGTCTCAGCCTTCTCAAGGGCCTCACGGCCGTTGGCTGCGGTGACAACCTCAAAGCCCGCAAAACGCAGGGAGGTTGCGAGGAGCTCTAGAATGTTGGGTTCGTCGTCGACGACCAGCAGTTTTGCTTCAGGTTCTTTGGTATTCACGCTCTTAATTGTGCGCTTACTACCTGTGCACTAGCTGTGTGCAGCTGTATGTTCTGCTGAGTTTGCTTTAGTCATGCTGGGAAAAGGCAGTAAATACGCCGTCAGCTAAAGGCCGGTTTTTAGCTAGCCCGGCGACGGATCAGGGTAAGGAAGAGGGCACCTAAGAGGGCCAGGAAAGCCAGGGGCAGGGTGAGCAGGGGAGCTATGCTCAAAAAATTGGGTGCCTGCCCGGTAGCCCACTTGAGCAGGAGCATGATGACGCCGCAGACGGTTCCCACCAGCATCAGGACGCCGGCGGCAAGTCCCAGCGCCCGGATAGCTCCCCCGTAGGGGAGCTCTGGAATTTCGGTTCGTTCAGAAGACATACCTCTACGCTATCAAGGCCAGCTATACCTACCTAAAGAAGCAGCGGTATTACGCCGCGAGGAAGAGCGGTGACCACACCTTCCACCGGCCTGCTTTAATAGGAGTATGACTGAAGAGGTAAAAGACGAGCAGCCCGGCCTTGAGACCGCCGAGCAGGCCCCGGCGTCCGCCCCCGAACCTACCCTGGGCGAGCCCACTCGCCGCCGCCGTACCAGCAAGGTCGACGCCGTCCTTGCTGCTGCCAAAGATGTTGCCCTTGCGGGCCTAGCCGATATCGCACCCGAAAACTCTATCGGCCCCGTCCACCACCTGCGCGGTGAAGAAGAGCGCCTGACCACCCACCTCTTTGAGTGCACCCTACCGGGCTACCGGGGCTGGTTCTGGTTTGCCACCCTCTCACGCGCTCCCCGGTCAAAGGTCGCAACCGTCTGCGAAATTGGCCTCCTGCCCGGCGATGACGCCCTGCTTGCCCCGGCCTGGGTACCCTGGGCCGACCGCCTGCTCCCCGAGGACCAGGAAGAGCAAGACTACGACCATGAGGATGTAGATTACAGCGACGTGCCCGCAGAGAACGAGGACAGTACCGAAGCTGTCGAAGAGGACTTAGCTGAAGACGCTCAGGACGGTGCCAGCGCTGAATGACCGCCACCCAGAGACGAGAACCCCAGCCTGTGAACGGGAGGAACAGAACCTTCCGCTCACTATGGATTTTTAACTACCGTCTCTGGTTTATCGGGGCTCTTGTCTCTAACATCGGCACCTGGATGCAACGCACCGCCCAGGACTGGCTGGTCTTCAACGACCTCTCAAGCCACGACTCTACCCAGATGGGTATCGTTATCGCTCTGCAGTTCGCCCCGCCCCTCTTCCTGGCCCCCTATGCCGGGGCGCTTGCCGATAGGGGCGATCGGCGAAAAATCCTCCTATGGACCCAGAGCATCATGGGCCTGCTGGCTCTTGGCCTGGGGCTCCTGGTGCTATCGGGGCATATAGCTATCTGGCACGTCTACCTCTTCGCGCTAGCTCTGGGCATCGTCTCAGCCCTGGACTCCCCGGTTCGGTCAACCTTTGTCTCAGAACTTGTCTCAGACGCAGACCTCCCTAATGCTGTAGCGCTCAACTCCATGTCTTTCAACGTCGCCCGTATGATCGGGCCGGCGGTCGCCGGGCTACTGGTTGTTGCGGTGGGCACCGGGCCGGTCTTCCTGCTGAACACAGTGACCTTTATAGCTATGATTCTGGCAATCGTCGCTATCCGTGAGAACGAATTACGGCAGTTGCCGCGGTCGTCCGCCGCTCAAAACCGGGTGCGCGACGGCCTTACCTACCTCAAACATCGCCCCGACATCATCGTGGTGATGGTGGCAGCCTTCCTAATTGGTACTTTCGGCCTAAATACGGCCCTCAATATTGCTGCTATGGCTACCACCGAATTCGGCCAGGGGGCTGGTGAATTCGGGCTGCTGAACTCCGTTGTTGCCATCGGCTCGGTGACAGGCACCTTGCTAGCTGCTCGGCGGGATACCCCACGCATGCGGTTTATGTTCGCCTCCTGCCTGGGATTCGGCGTGGCAACCCTGCTGGCGGCCCTCGCCCCCAACCTCTGGCTGTTTGCCCTGGCCCTGATTCCGCTCGGGCTCATGGCACTGACCATCATTACCTCAGCAAACGCCTACGTGCAGGTAACAACCGAGCCTGCCATGCGGGGGCGGGTGATGAGCGTGTACATGGCTGTATTCATCGGCGGTACCCCTATCGGCTCACCCCTGGTCGGGCTGGTCAACGACGTCTTCGGCGCTCGCTGGGGCCTGGGTGTCGCCTCTGCCTCCGGTTTTCTGGCGACCCTGATCGGGCTGATCTGGATTATGAAATATAAGCACCTGCACCTGCACTACGACAGGCAGGCCCGCACCCGCCTGGTGCTGCGTCCGCGCCCTGAAACCGCCAAGGATCCGGACCAGGAGCCGCCCCCGGTCACAGCAGCAATCGACCTGCAAGAACCCCGCTAAAGATTAAGAAAAGAAGGACGCCGCCTCCCGTTTTCCTGCCCGGTGGCAGGTTAGCGGGGAAGCGGCGTCCTTATCTTTGCGCAGTTAGGCTACTTGAGCTTTTCGACCACGTAGTCGATGCAGGCAAGCAGAGCCGAGACGTCCTCGGGGTCAATAGCGGTGAAGGTGGCAATACGCAGCTGGTTGCGGCCCAGCTTGCGGTAGGGCTCGGTATCGACGATACCGTTAGCGCGCAGAGCCTTAGCAATAGCAGCGGCATCGATGCTCTCATCAAAATCCACGGTAGCGATGACGTTGGAGCGCTCAGCCGGGTTTGCCACAAAGGGGGTGGCGTACTCGCTAGCCTCGGCCCAGGCATAGACACGGCCAGCAGAATCAGCGGTACGGGCTGCTGCAAAAGCCAGACCGCCCTGCTCGTTCATCCACTTGATCTGCTCATTGAGCATAATCATGGTGGTCAGAGCTGGGGTGTTGTAGGTCTGGTTGAGACGGGAATTGCTAATGGCAGTAACCAGGTTCAGGGAATCGGGAATCCAGCGGTCAGATGCGGCGATACGCTCAGCGCGCTCAATCGCTGCCGGTGACCAGAGACCCAGCCACAGGCCGCCGTCAGAGGCAAAGTTCTTCTGGGGTGAGAAATAGTAGACGTCAGACTCGGCCACCTTAACATCCAGGCCGCCAGCGGCACTGGTAGCGTCAACCAGCACCAGGGCACTATCGGCAATACCGGCAGGGCGGGCTACCGGAGCAAAAACACCGGTTGAGGTTTCGTTGTGGGGCCAGGCATAAACGTCTACGCCCTCTTCGGCGCGAGCCTCGGGGCGGGTACCGGCTTCAGAAGAAATAACGGTGGAATCAGCCAGGAAAGGGGCTGCTTTGGTGGCTGAAGCAAACTTAGAGCCAAACTCACCGAAGGTTAGGTGCTGAGCCTTGTTCTCGACCAGGCCGAAGGTCGCGGCATCCCAGAACGCGGTGGCGCCACCGTTGCCCAGGATCACCTCGTAGCCCTCGGGGGCAGAGTAGAAAGCTCGCAGGCCCTCGCGAATCTCACCGACCAGGCTCTTGACCGGCGCCTGGCGGTGGGAGGTACCTAGCAGGGGAGTGGCGGCAGCTGATACGGCGGCAACCTGCTCGGGGCGTACCTTAGAGGGGCCAGCGCCGAAACGGCCGTCGGCAGGTAGCATCTCGGTGGGAATCACGGGAAAAGTGGTCACTGAATATCTCCTAGACATGAGCAGCACATGTGCCGGGGCGGCTATGCGTTGATGTGAGGGAGGGAGAGTGCCGCCGGCGTCCTGCTATTTCTATTGTGCAACCTGCGTGAGCCCCGCGGCCCTCAAGCACCCCGCACCGGCCCAAAATATGGGGAATAAATTTATATAGTGAGATAGCTTTGGACGGGGGCGATGGGGCGGACGGCGCTACAAGCAGCGTGCGCCCGGCACGGGGTGCAACAATTTCAGCTCTTGAAGAGAGTAAACGCCTCCTCGACCTGGTAGCGCATACAATTAAGGGCAAAACCACTGCACCTAACAACCCCGCGCACCGTGCGGGCTGGCCCAAGGAGATTCAAGAAGGCATGACTGACCTCATTGATACCACCGAAATGTATCTGCGCACCGTGCTGGAGCTTGAGGAAGAGGGCATCACTCCCATGCGTGCCCGCATCGCAGAGCGCCTAGAGCACTCCGGCCCCACCGTTTCTCAGACCGTTGCCCGCATGGAACGCCACGGTCTGCTCACCGTCGCCAGCGACCGCTCCCTTCAGCTCACCGAAGAAGGACGCCAGAAGGCCGTGGAGGTGATGCGCAAGCATCGTCTAGCTGAGCGCCTGCTCGCTGACGTGATTGGTCTTGACCTGGAATACATCCACGAAGAGGCCTGCCGCTGGGAGCACGTCATGAGTGAACGCGTGGAGCGCCGCCTGCTGGAACTGCTCAATGAACCCAAGTTCTCCCCCTACGGCAACGCTATTCCCGGCCTGGAAGAGTTGGGCGCCGAGAGCGAGGAGAACGACGGCCGCACCGTTACCATGTCGATTGCGGGCCGCGATTCATCTGAAGATGACCGCTTTACCGTGTCTCGCCTGCCCGAATTCATCCAGACCGACGTGCAGCTGCTGAAGCGTCTGGGCGATGCTGGCATCGTCTACGGTGCAACGGTGTCGATTCTGGGGAATAAGGACGGCTCTGTGCTGGTTCACGCGGATGGCGAGGACGAAGCTCTGACGCTCAGCGCTGAGGTAGCAGAAGCGATTATCGTCAAAAGATAACAATTTGATAACGAAAAAGGTGCCTACCTGATGGGTAGGCACCTTTTTCGTTATCAAACTGTGATGTTTTGAGAGTGAAAAGCTGTTTTTAGTGTTGTGTAAGGTGCTGATGGGGAACTGAGTGAGAGGCTGTGGGGGCTGTAGAGAGGGTATGGGGCCTTAAGTGGTCGGCTTCTCAGTTAAATTAAGACTGGCAAAACCCTGACAGGAGGTTGGTGGGAGGGTGCTGTGGGGCTGCTTTAAAAGTCTTTTATTTTCCCTTGTCAAAACTAACTCTATACGCCCCATGAGTTCCAGCTGGATGCGTCCTGAAAGCCAAGAAATCAATAACCCTGCTTTGCATTTTTGGGGGTCTTGCAACAAAATCGTGACCAAAGCGTGACAAACTAGCCCAGGCTGTGTAATGTTCTATTTCGTGCTCATCACTGGTCGGATTAGCACCCTACGAACAGCACCGCCTAGTTCTGCCACTGTTCACAGGAAAACAAACAAAATAACATCACGGCAGAAGCGGGGGACCCACCTTTCGGGCTCTCCACCGAGAACCCTAGGGGTTAAGTCGCAGATTCTGCGGCCGAGCGAACTTCATGCTCGAACCCGACAGCTCACCTCGTTCGGCAATGGAGGAAAACAAAATGGCTAAGTCAACCATCGTACGCACCGCAGGGATTGTTGCAGCATCAGGCGCCATGCTCGCCGCAACCGTTGCGCCCGCAAACGCATTCGCAGTAGCTGAAGTATCAGCACCCGCCCACTCAGCACCTGCCCTGGCTTCACACTCTTACAACTACAACACCTGGGGCTACGAAGCTACTCCCGTAGTTGAAAACACCGCAGTTGAGACCACCTCAACCGTCACCACCCAGGCAACCACCACCACCGAGGTTTCCAGCAACGTTGACCTGTCAACCGCTCGCGAAACCGTCCTGGCAGCTGCCTACGACGGCATCGGCGGCTCCTACGTCTGGGGCGGCAAGACCTACAAGGCATGGGACTGCTCAGGCTTCGTCTCCTACGTTTACGCCCAGGCCGGCATCAACCTGACCGCCTACACCTACGCCATGGCAACCGAGCTGACCCCCACCTCAAACCCCCAGCCCGGTGACATCGTCTTCACCAACGGCTACGCCCACGTAGGCATCTACGTCGGCAACGGCCAGATGATCTCAGCTCTCAACCCCTCACAGGGCACCCAGCTGACCGCAGTTGACGGTGGCGGCTTCATGCCCGTCGACGGTTACTACACCGCTGGCATCTAAGACTTCGCACACGGTATGGGGCGGCCAAAACTGCCCCAGCCGGTGACGTTTATTCAGTAGCTGGTTAACTTCCTACTGAAGAACGAAGATAAGAATTCCTACCACACATCACACGGTATGGATCCCCCGCAAACACTACGCTTGCGCATGCGCACCAGACGACCAGCTGGGGCGCATTTTTTATCCCCTCTTTTCGACTCCGGTAGAAGGCACAGCTAGGATTAGAACTATGCCGCAGAAGTTAAACAGCCCCCAATTCGAAAGCCCAGCCGGTTCATCTGACCAAGAATTCACCTACATGGCCATCGGAATGGTGGCCGGCGCTGTACCCGGCATCATCCTTGGCCTCATCATCGCCATCTTCGTCGGGCACGCAGCCATGTGGGTCTCCATCACCGGCGGCATCGGCGTCGTCCTCGGGCTTGTCATCTCTCGGCTAGCCTACCGAAAAAAGAAAACCCGCAACTAACGTCCCCAGGCGGGCGCAAAAAAGAGGGTATGCCAGCGCTTCGCGCAGTATGGCATCAGCAAAGCTAGCTCTAAAACCGGCTAAATCCGGCCTGGGGGCCGTATTTTTAACGCCGGGCACAAAAAGAGAGGGTATGCCAGCGCTCCGCGCAGTATGGCATACCCTCTCTTTTTGTGCCCCCGAGACGATTCGAACGTCCGACACCCGCTTTAGGAGAGCGGTGCTCTATCCCCTGAGCTACGAGGGCGCAACCCCACCAGTTTACACCATGGAGCCTCCAACCTGCCCCGCCCGTCTACTACCCCGGTTTTTATACAAATACCCCAGGTAAAAACTGGGGTATTTGTACTAAAACCGGGGGCCTTATTGCGGTCAGAGAGCTGGGCCCGGGCCTACCTTCGTGATCGTTTGCACTCCTTCGCCCTGCAACCTTTGAATGAGGGCGAAGGGGCGGTTAACCAGCTCGTCGTAGGTGGTGCGTACGATTCTCCATCCGTCCGCTTCTAAATCTCTTTGCCGCTGGTATTCATAGGCACCGCGGTGCTCAGCTGCCCCATAGGTACCCTTGTACTTAACCATTCCGTCGACCTCGAGAATCAGCTTTAACCGGGGCCAGCAAAAATCGGGTCTATACCTGCGACCAGAAGAGGCCGTGAGCCACATCTGTAGGTTAACCGGCTCTAAGTTTGAATCAGTCAAGACAAGATAGGCGATATTTTCTAGGGGAGAATCGAGCTGCGGTGTGAGGCAGCGGGCAACTCTGCGGGCTTTTTGGCGTCCTCTACCCTGCACTGCATGCAACTGTTCGCTGAGGTGGCCGGGCAAACATAGATCACGCTTGAGAAAATCATTTGCGATGATGAGTGTTTCGTGAGCGGGCAGAGGGCGCACACAACTTATGACTGTATCGGTAGGCGTCAGCACCTGGTAGATATCGAAATGTTGAGCTCGCTCGATAACACTAGCTGCTGTGACATGTAGCTTTACCTTGCGGTATTTCCCTCGGTCCTTCTGCAAGCTAGCCAGGTGGACGTATCTAGGTAGACGAGTCAGCGGAGCATTCCACATCAGAGCGGCCGATTCCCTGGTGAGAACGCTGGAGCTCTTCAAGGCTTTGCACTCGGCGATGTGGTGGGCGATGACCCAGCCTCTTTCATCAAGCTGCTGCTCAGTGCGGGGCTGAAGGTAGACGCCCCGTCTGAGCTTGATGAGCTCCTGCCGCTTGAGGGCTGAGTGGATATCCCGACTCGTCATTCCTGTCTTCATGAGTTCTGCTGTGGTGAGTATGTGCTGTGAGAGGTTCATACCCCTTCTCACTACTACAGGATTTGTGCCATTTCCAGCAGGTTCTACAGTACTACCCCGGTTTTTATACAACTACCCCCGTTTTTATCTGGGGTATTTGCACAAAAACCGGGGTAGTAGCGTCCGGAGCTTGTTCCTACTAGTTCTGCCCGGGCAGCTCTCCACGGGCGAAGGCGTCCATCTTGCTTCTGACTAATCGCAGCGCCAGGTAACCCAGCTGCACCAGGCAGAGCACGAACAGGGCCCAGCGGGCCGTCATGAGAAAAGAAGCAAGCGCGGTAGCGCCGCCCAGCGGGTCGGCTAGGGCTGAATCAACGGCAAAACCACCGGCAATGAATACAAAAGCGTAGGCCACCGGCAGGGTCAGCATCAGCCAGCCCACCAGCAGTTCAAACTTGGAGGCTCGCACCATATTCCACCAGGTGAAAGCAAAAATTAGGGGCAGAATGAGCCCCGTTGAACGGTGGAGCACCTGGTAGGCCTGCAAACCCTCTACGCCCAGGCCCGCCGCTACAGTCTGCAGGTGCTGGGCATCGAAACGCAGCATGAGTTCCGGGGCGGTAGCACTGGCAGCCGCCGACACTCCCGGCAGCAGCATGAGGTAGTAGTAGAGCAAAAACAGCACCGTCACGACAAAGGCAACGCCCAAGAAAATATATGAACTCCCGCCCTTTTCCGGCTCGGCGGCGAGCTCTGCCCGGCTGTAGTCGGTAACGATGCGCGGCCCTGCCCCTTGTCCGCGTGGGGGCGCGGACGTCCGTCCCGCTTGAGCTGCGGACGGCGCGGGGGAGTGTGCTTGCGTGTTTTCGCCGTAGAGACGTTTCTTCTGACCTTTTGAAAGACCCATGCTGTCTATCTTATCTGTCAGCTCAATCGGGTGTGGGCTGTGGCCCTCTCGCCTAAAATGGGGAGTTGACGGTTGATCTTTGGAGGGTTCTTCTATGTTTGATGACGACGACTTTATGCCTGCGCCCGCCCCGCTGCGCTCTGCTGCGCCTGAGGGGGAGCCTTTCCTTGAGGAGCCTCCTTTCGACCCCTTCTACGATGCGGCCCCTCCAGCCGATGATTTTGTGCCCCCTGCCTACCAGGTGGGCGGGTTTATGCCTGATGTTGAGGACGCCCGCCCCGCCCCCAGCGTCAACCCCGAGACGCTGGTGGCAGGGCTGAATGAGCATCAGGCTGAAGCGGTGAAGCATGCGGGCAGTCCGCTGCTGATTGTGGCGGGTGCCGGGTCAGGCAAGACCCGCGTTCTGACCCACCGCATTGCCTATCTGCTGGCGACGGGTCGTGCCCACCAGGGGCAGATTCTGGCGATTACCTTCACCAATAAAGCCGCAGCCGAGATGCGGGAGCGCATTACAGCCCTGGTGGGGCCGCGGGCCCAGAGCATGTGGATTTCGACCTTCCACTCTTTCTGCGTGCGGGTGCTGCGACGCGAGGCTAAAGCCCTGGGGCTCAAATCGACCTTCTCCATCTACGACTCGGCTGATTCCCAGCGCCTGCTGACACTCATCATCAAGCAGATGAACCTTGATACCAAGAAGTTCACCGCCAAGGTGGTGGGCAACCGTATTTCTAACCTCAAGAACGAGCTGGTCAGCGCCAAACAGTTCGCAGCCGAAACCAGCCCCACAGACCCATGGGAAGGCGTGATTTCGAAGGTCTACACGGCCTACACTGAGCGCTTGCGGGCAGCTAACTCCCTCGACTTCGACGACCTCATCTTCGAGACCGTTAACCTTCTGAAGAACCACCCGCAGGTGGCCGAGTATTACCGCCGTCGTTTCCGCCATATCCTGGTTGACGAATACCAGGACACTAACCACGCCCAGTACCAGCTGGTGCGGCAGCTGGTGGGGGGTGCGGCGTCCTTGCGCCCTGAGACCGGTCCCGCCGATAACGGCCCCTACCCCGACGCCTACCCACCTGCTGAGCTGACGGTGGTGGGTGACTCTGACCAGTCCATCTATGCCTTCCGCGGGGCTGATATTCGCAATATCACCGACTTTGAGCAAGACTACCCGACGGCCCACACAATTCTGCTGGAGCAGAACTACCGTTCCACCCAGAATATCCTCTCGGCGGCGAATGCCGTGATTGAGCGCAACAAGGGCCGCCGCCCCAAGAAGCTCTGGACGGCCAGCGGCGACGGTGCAAAAATCACCGGCTATGTGGCAGAGTCCGAGCACGCTGAGGCCCGCTACATCGCCCAGGAAATTGACCGCCTGCGCGATGAGCACGGCACCGCCCCCGGCGACGTGGCGATTTTCTACCGAACCAACGCCCAGTCCCGCGCGCTCGAAGAAATGCTCATGCGCGTGGGTCTGCCCTACCGCGTGGTCGGCGGTACCCGCTTCTACGAGCGCAAGGAAATTAAGGACGCCCTGGCCTACCTGCGCGTGCTGGTGAACCCCGATGACGACATCAACGTGCGCCGCGTACTCAACGAGCCTAAGCGGGGTATTGGTGCTAAGTCTGAGAGCGTGGTGGCCGACCACGCCCGCGCTACCGGTATCTCCTTCATGGCTGCCCTGCGTCAGGGCAGTGAGGTGCCCGGTCTGGGCGCTGCTGCCGTGAAAAAGATGGCAGCTTTTGCCCAGATGATTGACGATTTGGCCCAGCTCGCTGCCACCGAGTCAGCAGCTAGCTGCCTCGAAGCCGTGCTGGAGCAGACCGGCTACCTGGCAGCCCTGCGTGAATCCAAGGATATTCAGGACGAATCCCGCGTCGAGAACCTCTCCGAGCTGGTGGACGCTGTGCGCGAGTTCGAAATCGACAACGCAGGCGCCACCCTGGAGGACTTCCTCGAACACGTCGCCCTGGTGGCTGATGCCGACCAGATTCCTAACAAGCCCAAGGCCGAGCAGGAGGGCGGGCCGTCCGCCGCCCAGATTGCTGCTGAGGTGGCAGAAGCCCGCTCCCAGGGTGTCATTACCCTCATGACCCTGCACACCGCTAAGGGCCTAGAATTCCCCGTGGTTTTCTTGACCGGTATGGAGCACGGCCTCTTCCCCCACCAGCGGGCCCTCACTGACGATTCAGAGATGAGCGAAGAGCGCCGCCTGGCCTACGTGGGCCTGACCCGCGCCATGGAACGCCTCTACCTCACCCGTGCTGAGAACCGCTCCATGTGGGGCCAGAGCCAGTTCAACCCGCCTTCGCCCTTCCTCGAAGAGATCCCCGAAGAGCTTATTGACTGGAAGCGCACCGGCTCATCCTTTGGCGGCTACTCCGGTAGCGGCTACGGGGGCGCTTACGCGGGCGGACGCGGCGGCTGGGCAGGCAACCGCGGCGTCAGCTCTGTGAGCGGGTACGGTTCTTCGTACGGGTCCTCCACCTACTCCAGCCGCTTTGACGAACCGGCCGAGCGGCGGCGTCCTGCCGAACCGTCCACCAGCGAAGTCAACGGGTCTTCCACCTACGGACTCAAGGCAGCAGCCCGGCAGGTTTCCCGCGTGCAACAGAACAAGGAAATTCCGGCGCTCGCGGTCGGCGACCGTGTTGAGCACACCAGCTTTGGTGAGGGCCGCGTGACCGCGGTTGAAGGGGCCGGCGATAAAACCGTTGCCAAGGTGCGCTTCGCCACAGAAGAGAAACGACTCCTGCTGCGCTACGCGCCGCTGACTAAAAAGACCGACTAAGATATAAGAAGCCCGGTACCGCCCGTGGTGCCGGGTTCTTTTCTGCCCGATTCGCTCAAGGACGACCATGGATCACGATTCTAACCTTCCGTCTATCGCCGAAGAATTTGTGGAGGCAATGGATGAGGTGACCGATACCCGCGTGCAGCTTCAGGAGATTTCTGATCTCTTCCTCTTTCGTATTGAAATTGACCCCTCGACCGATGCTGCCCGCCGCATTGAGAAGGTGCTGGGCGCTGCCCTTCCCACTACTCGCGGTCAGGTAACGGGCGATGCGACTGCCCTGCACCTGCTCTACGGCACCCGCCAGGTTGTGGCCTGTCTCTACGTTGAAGAGGGCGTGTACCTGGTGGTGACCAGGGTGGATGCCGTAAAGCTGGGGCGCGCGCTCACCGCGGCCCTGGGACGTGACGAGGGGCTGGTCCTTGATGTTTCGGTCAACCGCACCGTGTTGAACCTGAGCGGGGTCGCCGCAGCGGACGTCATCGACGAGGTCGTACACTTTGACTTCCCGCCGGACTTCTTCGACCCGGGCAAGGCCCTGTCCTGCACCGTGGCTGAGGCCCGTATTATGCTCTGGCGCATTGATGAGCTGGAGTACCTGATGGTGCCCCGCGCCTCCGATACCGCCCCCTTCCTGGTCAATATTCTGGACGCCTGCGAGAAGGTCAAATAGGTTCGGCAGGGGAGTGCCGGTCATAACTGACAGGTTTGTTTCGTTCAAAGGGAAATAAGTTCGCACCCCTATAGGCAAGTACGCTAAAGTTTCTTTGTGGAGAAGCTTTGTGTGCTCTAGCTCTCGCAATGGGGCGGGCACCGAACTTCGTACCTGTAAACGCCGGGAGCACCGCTTTCTGGCATGACTTCGACGAAGAAGGAATCCCTGTGGACCTGTTTGAATACCAGGCACGCGATCTCTTTGAGAAGCACGGCGTCCCCGTGCTCCAGGGCATCGTAGCTACCACCCCCGAAGAAGCAAAGGCAGCAGCTGAGAAGATCGGTGGCGTCACCGTAGTCAAGGCCCAGGTTAAGGTGGGCGGACGCGGTAAGGCCGGTGGCGTGAAAGTCGCCAAGACCGCTGATGAGGCTTACGAGTACGCCCAGCAGATTCTGGGTATGGACATCAAGGGCCATACCGTCCACCGCGTGATGATTGCCCAGGGCGCAGACATTGCTGAAGAGTACTACTTCTCCATGCTGCTTGACCGCGCTAACCGCTCCTACCTGGCCATGTGCTCCATTGAAGGCGGCATGGACATTGAGACCCTGGCTGCCGAGCGCCCTGAAGCCCTGGCCAAGGTTGAGGTCAACCCCATGGACGGCATCACCGCCGAAAAGGCTGCCGAGATTGTTAAGGCCGCTGGCTTCGCTGAGGACGTACGCGAGGACGTCGCCGCCGTGCTGGTCAAGCTGGGCGAGGTCTACAAGAAGGAAGATGCCACCCTGGTTGAGGTCAACCCGCTGGTTAAGACCGGCGACGGCAAAATCCTGGCCCTGGACGGCAAGGTCTCCCTCGACGATAACGCTGAGTTCCGCCAGCCCGAGCATGAGGCCCTGGTCGATAAGTCAGCCGAGAACCCCCTCGAAGCTAAGGCCAAGGAAAACGACCTTAACTACGTCAAGCTCGACGGTGAAGTTGGCATCATCGGTAACGGTGCAGGCCTGGTCATGTCTACCCTCGACGTCGTTGCCTACGCTGGCGAAAACCACGGCAACGTCAAGCCCGCTAACTTCCTCGACATTGGTGGCGGTGCCTCCGCTGAGGTGATGGCAGCTGGCCTCGACATCATCCTCAACGATGAGCAGGTCAAGTCTGTTTTCGTCAACGTCTTCGGTGGCATCACCTCCTGCGACGCTGTAGCTAACGGCATCGTCAAGGCCCTGGAAATCCTGGGTGATAAGGCAACCAAGCCCCTGGTCGTCCGCCTGGACGGTAACAACGTTGATGAGGGCCGCCGTATTCTCTCTGAGGCTAACCACCCGCTGGTTCACCAGGCAGAGACCATGGACTCCGGCGCAGACAAGGCAGCCGAGCTGGCCCACACCGCATAAATCACCGCTGATTATTACTAGAAGGTTTTTACAATGTCTATCTTTTTGAACAAGGACTCCAAGGTCATCGTTCAGGGCATCACCGGCGGTGAAGGTACCAAGCACACCGCCCGCATGCTCGCCGCAGGCACCCAGATCGTGGGCGGCGTGAACGCCCGCAAGGCTGGCACCACCGTTTCCCACAAGGACGCAGCTGGCAACGATGTTGAGCTGAACGTCTACGGCTCCGTTGCTGAAGCCGTCAAGGAGACCGGCGCGGACGTCTCTATCGTTTTCGTTCCCCCGGCCTTCACCAAGGATGCCGTGATTGAAGCTATCGACGCTGAGGTTCCCCTGGTTGTCGTTATTACCGAGGGTGTGCCCGTAGGCGATACCGCTGAGTTCTGGGCCTACGCCAAGAGTAAGGTCGGCGCTGATGGCAAGCAGATTACCCGCATTATCGGTCCCAACTGCCCCGGCATCATCACTCCCGGTGAGTCCCTGGTCGGTATTACCCCCGCCAACATCACCGGTAAGGGCAAGATTGGTCTGGTCTCTAAGTCAGGTACCCTGACCTACCAGATGATGTTCGAGCTGCGCGATATCGGTTTCACCACCGCTATCGGCATCGGTGGTGACCCTATCATCGGTACCACCCATATCGATGCCCTCGAAGCCTTCGAGGCTGACCCCGAAACCGAAGCTATCGTTATGATCGGTGAGATCGGTGGTGACGCTGAGGAGCGCGCTGCTGAGTTCATCAAGGCTAACGTCACTAAGCCCGTTGTTGGCTACGTGGCAGGCTTCACCGCTCCCGAGGGTAAGACCATGGGCCACGCGGGTGCGATTGTCTCCGGTTCATCTGGCACCGCCCAGGCGAAGAAGGAAGCCCTGGAAGCCGCTGGTGTGAAGGTGGGTAAGACACCCTCAGAGGCTGCTCAGCTCATGCGCGAGATTTTTGCCTCTAAGGGGTAGGGAGCTACTGCCTGTAGCTCTTGGCTATTGAGAAAATTTACTCTGAGGTGAAGGGCCCGAGATGCAGATCTCGGGCCCTTCACCTTGCCGTGAGAACTTGCCGGTTACATAACTGTTGCGTTAAAAGTTAGCCCCAGTAGGTAGGTGGCCAGGGCTGCGCCGTAACCGATAGCCAGCTGGCGCAGACCGCGCTTGAGAGGTGAGGCACCTGAGAGTAGGCCCACTATGCCGCCGGTGACCATCAGGGCAAAGCCCACGAGCAGCATGGAAATCAGCATAGCTGTGCCTCCAGACATACCGAAAATATAGGGCAGAATCGGGATAAGGGCGCCGGAGGCAAAGAAACAGAAGCTTGAGGCGGCAGCCCCCACATCGCTGCCGAGTGCACCATGGGCGTCCTTGGCGTCCTCCCCCTCAATATCGTCGCGGAAGGAGAGCGAGGGGTCGCAGTCGCAGGTGAAGTAGCCGAAGCGTTCCATGGCGCGGTGGCGGGCTGCCTCCTCGCTCATGCCGCGGGCCTTGTAAATCAGTTCTAGCTCGTTCTGGTTGATGTCGAGCTGGTGGGCCACGTCGAGGGTGACCTGGGTGGGGCGGGAGGCATCCAGGAGTTCGCGCTGGGAACGCACTGAAACGAACTCGCCTGCTGCCATTGATAGGGCACCAGCCAGCAGGCCCGCTATGCCAGAGAGAAGTACCATGGAGCTGCTGACGCCGGTCGCGCCCACACCCATGATGAGGGCAGCGTTTGAGACCAGGCCATCGTTAGCGCCAAAGACGGCGGCGCGGAAGTTGCCCGAGAGTTTTTCGCGGCCAGAGGTGGAGAGTGCTCGAATGATTTCTTCGTGGATTGCCTCGTCAGCTGCCATAGCTTCGGTGGCATCGGGGTCTTCTGCATAAGGGGAGCGTCCCTCGGCGCGCTGGGCTAGGGCGAGTACGAAGACTGAGCCGAAGTTCTTGGCAAGAAGCTCTAGAAAGCGGGCGGATACGGACGGACGCGGCTCGGGGGTGGCGTGTTCGCCTAGCAGGGTGCGCCAGTGGTCCTGGTGTCGGAGTTCTGCCTGGGCGACTTCTCTGAGGATTTCTGCTTCTTTTCCCTTGGCCCGGTCGGCAAGGGCTGCGTAGATGCGGGCTTCTGAGATTTCTTCGGCGAGATAGCGACGCCAGCGGCGAATTTGAGCTCGGTTTGGCTGGGTGGAGAGGGTGTGGGGGGCGGCTGCTGGCATGGTGTTTACCTTTGGTTAGGAGCCGAAGCGGGGCGAAAATTGCATACACTTCGGCTAAAGAAACTGTAGTTTTCTTAGCCGAAGGTCTCGCTCGCCGCTTGTGAGAAGCGGTGGTTTACCGGGTGCCGCACCTGGAGGTGGGCGAGCCAGTATGTCGATAAACCGCTTTGGCGCTGGGCGCCTGTGGGAACTACTCCCCTTCGTCGCCTACTACTCTATCTACTCAGGTACTTTCTGCGCAAAGTGACATGTAGCTCTGCGCGGACGCCTGTGGGCGGGGAAGGAACTACAGGCAAAAATTTTTTTGACGATTTTAATTAGCGCTGGTTCTTTTGCGCTAATTCAGATGTGTAGTGTTTGCTGCGATGTTTGTGCTAGTCACCACCGCTGAGGTTAGGGTTGCATAAGCTGAAATGTAGGTATATTTCCTAGTCATGCCAGGTTTTACTTATTATGATTTATTCACAATAAGCCTTGAAAAGCTGTGCCTAGATGCGTAAGGTTGAATATGGATAAGCCACTGGGCCCCTGGTGCGGGCCCGGCAACCTACTGAAAGGAAAACCCGCTATGAGCAAGTACGCATCATTCACCGTCCCCGGTCTTACCGAAGAATCAGGCCACCACGTAGCCGATGTGCTTCAGCTTCGCCTGCACGCCCTGAACGACCTGCACCTGGTGCTTAAGCACGCCCACTGGAACGTCGTTGGCCCCAACTTCATCGCCGTTCACGAAATGCTCGACCCCCAGGTCGACCAGGTACGTGGCTTTGTTGACGCTATCGCTGAGCGTATGGCCACCATGGGTGTGGCCCCCAACGGCCTTTCTGGTGACCTCGTTGAAAAGCGCACCTGGGCTGAGTATGAAGTTGACCGTGCAGACGCTCTGACTCACATCCGTGCCCTGAATGAAGTCTACAACGTTGTAGTTGAAGACCACCGTGCAGCTATTGCCAAGGTGGGCGACATCGACCCCATCACCGAGGACCTGCTCATCGGCCAGACCGCTGAACTGGAACTCTTCCAGTGGTTCCTGCGCAGCCACCTCGAAGACGGCCAGGGTAACCTCAAGTAAGTCTCAGAGCTTTAAAGCTTGAACCATACACTAGAGGCAGGGTCTATCATTCGATAGGCCCTGCCTTTTGTTATATGGCAGTATGCCTTTTAGTTCTCAATCAGCGCCTGAATCTTTTCGAGGGTGAGCTCCGTGTGGGCATAACGAGCGTGGCCCAGGTGCTCGGGCACCTCGATCATGCCGGGCACTACGACCACTTTCATGCCTGCGGACATAGCACTTTGGGCACCAGAAGCGGAGTCCTCTACGGCAACACAGTTGGCGGGGTCTACTCCTAAATTGCGGGCTGCAAGCAGATAGGGCTCGGGGTCGGGCTTAGCGTGAGTGACCTGCTCATCGGTGACCAGGGTTTTGAAAAGTCCCTCCGGCGCCAGCTTGGCGGTGTTGGCGGCAACCTCGGTGGTTGCGTTGGTGACAATTCCTGCGGGGACGCCAGCCTCAGCCACCTGCGCCAAGAGCGCCTCAATGCCGGGCAGGAGCTCCATATGGGCGTCCTTCAAGAGAACCGACATCTTAGCCTTAAGTCGGTCGTAGAGCTCGTCAGCAGAAACATCTGCACCCAGCTCCTGCATGCGGGCAAAGGTGACTGCGGCAGGCTTGCCCAGGGCCATGAGCGTATCTTGTTCGGTCCAGGTAGCTCCGAACTCGGCGGTTAGTGCGGTCTTAGCCTCTGCCCAAAGGGGCTCGGTATCTACAAGGGTTCCGTCATGGTCAAAGAAAATAGCTTCAAGTCTGCTCATATATACCACCCTACCCGCCGGCAAAGCTCTGCCCGGTTAAGATAGGTGGGGTGAACCAAGAGCACCCCACATCTAGCCCTGACTCTGCTTCTGCTCACCCGCGTCTACAGCGGCAGGTGGGCCCTGTCCGACAGGCCCTGGCCTATCTACTGTTACCTATGGCTTTTATCTCGGCCACCTGGATTACCGCCGGGCGCGCCCTCTTCGGTGCCGGGGGAGAGCTTGTACCTATCTACGCGATATCGTTCGGGCCTGCCTTGCTCATTATTCTGCTGGTGGCTGTTCTGTTTTCCTTTAAAGAAATGGGGCTACAGGCTGCCGGGGTGCGGTCTGGTGTGCCGCCTATCACCGCCCTGGTGGCGGTTGCTACGTGGGTTCTGGCTGGCTTCTTTGGCATGGTAGCCCCTGATCGCCTTGAGGGGCGCAACATTTCAGCTGCCGCTGCCCTGCTAGGCCCCGATGTCATCGGCCTCTCCGCTGCCTTTGGCAATACCAGCGGGATTCTGACTTTCTCCTTTGCCATTGCCACCCTGCTTTTAGCGATTAGCGACTACCGCCGAGCCAGGGCGCTAACTTGCGGACTGGATGATGCTACCCGCGAGCAGATAGAGCGCGAAGAGTCGATGTACGACTTCCTCGACTAGCCTTGTAAGACTGCCACTGAGGGCCTAAATCTTCAAGGCAGCGCAGGCCTATGCCTGCCGTGGGGATACCTGCCGGTGTGTGGCAGCTAGGGCCAGAAAAAATTGTTTCCTTAAGACCTAGCGCAAGATAATTGAGTGTAGTAGACTCAAGTTAAAGCTGAGTGGAGTACACTCAAGTATGAACGAACTACCTACGCAAAAGGTAAAGGAGAACAATGAACGCACAATTTACAACCAAGAGCCAAGAAGCACTCTCGGCAGCCAATATGAACGCCCAAACCGCGGGCAACCCCACCCTTGACACCTCCCACCTGCTCAAGGCCCTCATGGATCAGCGCGAGGGAGTGGCAGTGGCCGTCCTTAAAACCGCAGGTCTCGACGTTGATGCCATCTCCCTGGCAGCCTCCACCGAGATTTCTAAGCTCCCCAAGGTGCAGGGTGCCTCAGCCGCCCAGGCCCAGCCGAGCCGCGCCTTCCTGACCGCCATCCAAACCGCCCAAACCAAAGCAGCCCAGTTCGGAGACACCTACATCTCCACCGAAATCCTGCTGCTGGCGCTCGCAGCGGGGGACGACGCTACCGCCCGCGTCCTACAGCAGGCCGGGGCCACCGAAAAGACCATTGAAGACACCATTCCGACCGTGAGAGGAGACCGCACCGTGACCACCCCCGACCCCGAAGGCACCTTCGGTGCCCTAGAACAGTACGGCACCGACTTGACTGCCGTTGCCCGAGAAGGCAAGCTTGACCCCGTCATCGGGCGCGATAGCGAAATCCGCCGCGTGATTCAGGTGCTCTCCCGTCGTACCAAGAACAACCCCGTACTCATCGGCGAACCCGGTGTCGGTAAGACCGCCGTTGTTGAGGGTCTAGCCCAGCGTATGGTATCTGGCGACGTGCCCGAATCCCTGCGCGGCAAGACCCTGATTTCCCTCGACCTGGGTGCCATGGTCGCCGGTGCTAAGTACCGCGGCGAGTTCGAAGAGCGCCTCAAGGCTGTGCTGGAAGACATCAAGAAGTCCGAGGGGCAAATCGTCACCTTCATCGACGAAATTCACACCGTTGTTGGGGCCGGTGCTTCCGAAGGCTCTATGGACGCCGGTAACATGCTCAAGCCCATGCTGGCCCGCGGCGAGCTACGCCTGATCGGTGCAACCACCCTCGACGAGTACCGCGAAAACATCGAAAAGGACGCCGCCCTGGAGCGCCGCTTCCAGCAGGTCTACGTGGGCGAGCCCAGCGTCGATGACACCATCGGTATTCTGCGCGGCCTCAAGGAACGCTACGAGGCCCACCATAAGGTTGCCATTGCAGACTCCGCCCTGGTGGCAGCTGCCAACCTGTCCAACCGCTACATTCCTTCGCGTCAGCTGCCCGACAAGGCCATCGACCTGATTGACGAGGCAGCCTCCCGCCTGCGCATGGAAATCGACTCGGCCCCTGAGGAAATTGATGCCCTACGCCGCGCCGTTGACCGCCTGACCATGGAAGAACTGGCCCTGGCCAACGAGACCGACCCCGCCTCCGTCGAGCGCCTTGAAGCCCTGCGGGCAGATATGGCCGACAAGAAGGAAGAGCTAGACGCCCTCAATGCCCGTTGGGAAGCTGAAAAGGCCGGTCTCAACCGTGTCGGCGACCTCAAAACCCAAATCGACGAACTACGATCCAAGGCAGAAGTCGCCCAGCGCGAAGGCAACCTAGCCGATGCCTCCCGCATTCTCTACGGTGAAATTCCCGCCCTCGAAGCGGAACTCGTCGCAGCCCAGCAGGCTGAGAACACCGCCTCCGAAGAGTCCATGGTCTCTGAAGAAGTGACCGCCGACGACATCGCCGAGGTGATCTCCTCCTGGACCGGCATTCCCGCCGGGCGTATGCTCCAGGGCGAATCAGAGAAGCTCCTACACATGGAAGACGAACTGGGCAAGCGCCTCATCGGCCAGCGTCAAGCCGTCACCGCCGTTGCCGATGCCGTCCGCCGTTCCCGCGCCGGAATTTCCGACCCCGACCGCCCCATCGGCTCCTTCCTCTTCCTAGGCCCCACCGGCGTCGGTAAAACCGAGCTGGCCAAGGCCCTGGCTGAGTTCCAGTTCGACGACGAGCGCGCCCTAGTGCGTATCGACATGAGCGAATACGCCGAAAAGCACGCCGTCGCCCGCCTGGTCGGTGCCCCTCCCGGCTACGTCGGCTACGAAGAGGGCGGCCAGCTCACCGAAGCTGTGCGCCGTCGCCCCTACTCAGTTGTGCTGCTCGATGAAGTCGAAAAGGCCCACCCCGAGGTCTTCGACATCCTGCTCCAGGTGCTCGATGATGGCCGCCTAACCGACGGTCAGGGCCGCACCGTGGACTTCCGCAACGTCATCTTGATTCTGACTTCCAACCTGGGATCCCAGTTCCTGATTGACCAGAACCTCGAAGAGGAAGCCCGCAAGAGTGCAGTCATGGCCACCGTCAACGCCAGCTTCAAGCCGGAGTTCCTCAACCGCCTGGACGAGGTCATTATGTTCGAGCCCCTCTCAGCCGATGATTTGGCCTCTATCGTGGGTCTGCAGATCGCCTCGATGGCTCATCGCCTTGAAGACCGTCGCCTGACCTTGGACGTCACCCCCGCCGCTACCGAGTGGCTGGGCCTTGCTGGCTACGACCCGGCCTACGGTGCCCGTCCGCTCCGCCGCCTCGTGCAGCGCGAAATCGGCGACCGCCTGGCCAAGGGAATCCTGGCCGGTGCTATCAAGGACGGCGACACTGTGCGCGTGGACGTCAACCCCGACGTCGCCGTGGACGGGCTGGTCGTCACTGCCGAGTAAAAACGGGGGAATGACCCTATTGTTTCTCTCTTGACCCTACGGATTATCTCGGGGTCAAGAGAGAAGCGATAGGGTCTTTGTCTTTTAAACTGGAAGAGTGAACCAGACCCAGCCCCGCCCCGCACCCAACACACTCGATACCCGCTTTGCCGGGGCGTCCGCGTCCATCACCGCGCACGCCGATATCGCCGCCACCCACGCAGCGGCCCTGCGCTCCATCGACCGGGTGGTGGCCGAAACGGCCCATCCCACCGACCCGCAGGTAGCGGCGGACGGCGTCCGGCAGCTGCTGCGCGACGGGCAGGTTCTGGCGCTCACAGGGGCAGGAATCTCCACAGGCTCAGGCATCCCTGACTACCGCGGCCCCGCCGGGTCCCTGCGCAACCACCGCCCCATGACCTACCAGGAATTCCGCTTCGACGAGGTGGCGCGGCAGCGCTACTGGGCCCGCTCCTTTGTGGGCTGGCGGCAGATGAACCGGGCCCGCCCCAACACCGCCCACTACCTGCTCGCAGACCTCGAAGCCCAGGGGCGCCTTGCCGGGCTGATTACCCAAAACGTGGACGGCCTGCACGCCGCAGCCGGGTCCCGTAACGTCCTCCCCCTGCACGGGGACCTCTCTCGCATTGAGTGCCTAGACTGCGGGGCGGACGAGGGTCGTATTTCCCTGGATGCCCGCATCGAAGCCGCCAACCCCGGCTACCTCGAACGCCTTGCCAGCACCACCTTGCAGGTTAACCCCGACGGGGATGCCGACATCGACGCCGGCTTCATCCAGGATTTTCAGATGGTCGGCTGTCTGGCCTGCGGCTCGACCAAGCTCAAACCAGCCGTGGTCTACTTCGGCGAACCCGTTCCACCTGCCCGCAAGCAGGCCGTGAAAGAACTGGGGGATCGGGCCCGTTCCCTGCTGGTGCTCGGCTCATCTCTGGCCGTGATGAGCTCCTATAAAATCGCCCTCGATTTCGCCCGCGCAGGCAAGCCTATCGCCGTTATCAACCAGGGCCCGGGCCGGGCGGACGCGCGTGCCACCTACCTTTGGCGCGCCGACGTGACCGATGCCCTCTTTGTCCTCACCCGCTAAGAAGTGGGTGAGGCAGCGCAACGGTCTTTAGGGATCCCTATAGGTCCAATCAGGAGCGCTAAAGTCAAGTTCTCCAAGATGAAGTTTCCAGAGCAAAAGATCTTCTTTATGTTTCTGTTCTCTCACCTTACGCTCTGCCTCGGCGCTGGCTAGACTGCTATAAAGAGCAACCGGCGAAGGATGTGAAAACGCTGTATCGGTAAAAGCTCCACCCTGAACTAAAAGCCATAACGGTGCCCCTGCTTCAAGCTGTTGAGAGCTGTCATCGACGGCTATTGTCTCCCAAGAAATATTATATTCCGGGTATTTCTGGCTGATATCGAGTGCAGCTACCTCATCATGGACAACACCTACTAGTGGGTTAAAATCAGAGGTAAAATCACCAATAAAGAGAAGTTGGACTTCAACTGACTTTTTCTCTATAGAAATATGACCCACTTTATTGGACCCCGCAAGCTAAGGTCTTCACCGGAACATTCTTACGTGCATAGTAAGGTTTCCCTTTATGGATAATTGTTCCTGCTGTTGTTCCTGACCAAGCTGTATTGTTGTTGTTCTTGCAAGGGAAAGCAACATTTTGTTGGTAAAGGGAGCGCTGAAACCGGTTAGAACTAGAAGTTGTAGAACCAGCTTTAAGCCACCAAGCATAAAACTTGTAGCGGAGGTCGGTGTCGTGGTGAATACTTTCCACAATCTCGCTACAGGTGGTCTTCGCTTTATAACCCACGGTTTGATAACTGCCTGATTTTCTAAGATGGAGATATTCAATCGAAAGAAGGCAGGGCCCATAGTTCACCCCTGCCGGTGAGCTAAGCCGCTGTGCGGATGATGAGCCCTGTATGGCATCTATATTGCCTGGCTCTGGCAACTCAACATATTCAACGGGTTGGCTTTCGGTGCTGAAATAACTGCTGTCAGAAAGGGAGAATAGTAGGGTGAGTATTTTTTAGTGAAAAACATGGGGAGATCCTAGAGGAGAGCAAGAGGTAAGTGTTTTAAATCACTCTAGTCTTGTGTTTTTCGATGGTCAATAGGTTTGGATGAATTTTGGGCAAGAGACACACCTGTTGGGTGCTTTCTGGTGAAGGGAACACTTCTGTCGCCTACCTGTAGTGGGAAGATGTCACCGACGCCGGGGTGGGCTCGTCCTGCCCTTTAATAAGGAGTATGTTCTGTCGGCCAGTGTTTGTGGGCATATCTGACCAATGTGAAGGATTTCAGCCCAGTTGCAGCCCTGCAACCATTCATATCTGAAGACTAAACTCAACACAGGCTAAACACAGACTCTGAGAGAACACTGGTTATCAAGCAAGACAAGACCAGATACACCCCTCGGAGAACCCCGTGAACACCATCATCACAGCAGCCGCCCTCGACCTCGTCGCCATCCTGATTCTGTGCGGCATGTACGTGACCCGCCACCGCCGCCGCGACCTCGTGGTCTCTTACATCATCATCAACGTGGGCGTCTTCGCCGTCACCGTCGCCCTGGCTAACGCCGACGCCACCAGCGCGGGCATGGGCATGGGCCTCTTCGGCGTACTGTCCATCATCCGCCTACGCTCCACCGAGCTCGACCAGCGCGAAGTTGCCTACTACTTCGCAGCGCTCGCCCTGGGCCTGCTCATGGGTATCGGCCTCGAACCTATCGGCCTGGCTATCGGCCTCTCAGCCCTGCGACTGGCCATCATGTTCGTGGTGGACCACTCCAAGCTCATGACCACCCTGCGCAGCCAGACCATCATCGTCGACCGTGCCATCAGCGACGAAGAAGAACTCAAGGCCTACCTCTCAACCCAGCTGGGCTACAGCATTGAGAACGCTACCATCGCCGAGCTTGACCTGATCAACGACAAGACCATCGCCAACATCCGCTACACCGTGGGGGGCTCCAAGAAGACTCTGCCCGCCACCGGCTCCCTCACCAGCGTGTGCTAGGGGAGAGGCAGACTATTGACAACAGCCCGAACAGAGCACGACAGAAAGACCACCATGACTGCTACAGCCTTCACCCAGAACACCGCCACCCTGGCCCCGGCCCACTGGCCCGGCATCAGCCTGGACGAACTGAACGTCAAAGCAGCCATGCAGACCCGCGTCGACCGCAAGTACATCGTCGACGGCCTCTACGCCGCAGCGGTACTTTCCAACCTGCCCGCCGATGCGTCCGTCCTCGAAATCAACGGCGAACGCGATTTCGCCTACGACTCGGTCTACTTCGACACCGAAAACCTCGACTCCTACAAGCTCGCCGCCACCGGCCGCCGCAACCGCTACAAGATCCGCACCCGCTCCTACGTAGACACCGGCGCCACCTTCCTCG
The DNA here is from genome assembly GCA_019115985.1 of Candidatus Rothia avicola. Taxonomy (GTDB): domain Bacteria; phylum Actinomycetota; class Actinomycetes; order Actinomycetales; family Micrococcaceae; genus Rothia; species Rothia avicola. The sequence goes on from DXCN01000078.1 coordinate 46,751, forward strand.
AAGTCAAAACCGAGGGCGCCCGGGCGGTCACCGTCAAGGAACGCATCCCCTACCCCGCCGCAGACCGGGCCTACCTCAACGCCGCAGGCCGCGACTACGTCGAAGAATCCCTACGCGGACTCATCGATGCCCCGGCCACCGCCTTTGAACCCATCCTGACTACCGCCTACCGCCGCACCACCGTGCTGCTCCCGGCGTCCGAACACAACCCGGTCGACTCTCGCATGACCATCGACACCCACCTGACCTGGACCCCCATGAGCGAACGAGCCTTAGGGCCCCACTCCCAGTACGAGGTCGGCATCGGCTACACCGCAGCCGGCATGGTCATCATCGAAACCAAGTCGGGCTCCGCCCCCTCGGTAGCAGACAAGCACCTGTGGCGGGCCGGCATCCGCCCCTCGAAGATTTCAAAGTTCGCCACCGGCATGGCAGCGCTCAACCCCGATTTGCCCTCCAACAAGTGGAACCGAACCATCGCCCGCAACATGTACCTGCAGCCGGTCGAAGCCGAAGCCCGCTTCTCGGCCCTGGCCAACTAGCCCCACAAACTTTCCACAAACCAAGACCAGAAAACAAAGGAAAAACCCATGGAGATGCCCGCAACCCTCACCAAAGCCCTGACCTCCGTAGCCCTGGTCGGCACCCTGGCCCTGGCAGGCTGCTCCGCAGGAACCACCGCAAGCTCCAGCACTTCAACCACCACCACCACCTCATCAAGCTCAGCTGCGGCAACCGCTGTAGCGACCGCGTCCGGAACCACCGTAGCCTCCGTGATTAGCTACGACACCCACTATGACGCAGACGACCTCACCTGGGATGCCTCAACCGAAGTCACCATCGACCTCTCCAACCCCACCGCCACCGACGGCGTCACCGTTGAAAACGGCGTCATCACCATCACCGCCGCCGGTAACTACCGCCTCACCGGCACCCTGACCGACGGGCAGGTTGTTGTCGCCGCCGGTGACGAGGACGTCGTACGCCTGATCCTCGATAACGCCTCCATCACCAACAGCGACGGGGCCGCCATCGACGCCGAAAGCGCCAACGAAACCATCATCTACACTGAAGCTGGTACCACTAACACCGTCACCGACGGCTTCACCTACGCAGCTACCGGCGAAGAAGACCCCGATGCCGCCCTCTACGCCCGCACCGACCTAACCCTAGCCGGTGAAGGTACCCTGACCGTCACCGGTAACTACGGTGACGGCATCGCCAGCGGCGACGGCCTCACTATCGCAGGCGGCATCATCAAGGTCACCGCCGCAGATGACGGCATCAAGGGTAAGGACTACGTCGATATTCTCGGCGGCATCATCGAGGTCACCGCCACCAGCGACGGTATCAAGGCAACCAACGACACCGACGCCGAACGCGGCTGGGTACGCCTGCTGGATGGCACCGTCACCATCAGTGCAGGTGACGACGGCTTCAAGTCAGAACGCGAACTTGAAATCGCCGGTGGCACCCTGACCATCAAAGAATCGGTCGAAGCAATCGAGGGCCAGTACCTGACCATCAGTGGCGGCGTCACTAACGCCACTAGCTCCGATGACGGTATCAACGCCACGATCCCCTCCACCACTGCGACCACTACCTTCGGCGGTATGAACCAGGTGGTTGACGCATTCATCTCCATCACCGGCGGCGAGCTTACCCTGAATGTTGAGGGCGACGGGTTAGACTCCAACGGCACCGCTGAAATTTTTGGCGGCACCGTCATCGTCAACGGCCCCTCCACCGGCGGCAATGCTGCAACCGACGCCACAGGTGGCCTGACCATCACCGGCGGCACCCTAATCCAGGGCGACCGCGGCGACATGTTCGAGGGCATGGAAGGCGCCTACGCCCAGTTCTCTGCCAGCGTCTCATCGGGTGACACCGTAACCGTTACTAACTCCAGCGGTGAGGTTGTAGCTGAATACACCTCAACCAAGACCATCTCCCAGGTAGTTGTCGCCGGTAGCTCCGTCACCGAGGGTGAAACCTACACCATTAGCGTCAACGGCTCAGAGGCCGGTACCGCTACCGCAACCTCCGGTGCTGCCGCAGGTGGTATGGGTGGCTTCGGCCGCCGCCCCTAAAGCCCCACAGACTCAGCCGGCGATAGTAACACTCGCAGCCTAGACCTTCGCCGGCTGCCCTACCGCTCCGCGTTACCTCTTTCTGGTCGAGTGACGCGGAGCTTCTCTTTGCCAGAGAGGAGCTATATGACATAAAACGACCGTTCTCTATATTTTTGTAGTTTTTAGCAGTTTCTTACATCTCATGTGGCGAACAGGCAAGCAAAGACGCGCAAAAACATGTACCCTTAGATACAGACAAAAACTGAAAGTTTTTCTGGCACACCCCTGCGCGCACGCGGGTGGCCAGATACGAGCGATAAAGAGGGGGTCTCGCCATGGGGCGCGGCCGTCAGAAGGCTAAAGCAACTCGGCAGGCACGGGAGATGAAGTACTTCAGCCCCGACACCGACTACACTGCACTTGAGCGGGAGCTCAGCAAGAATGCTGGCTCTCAGTCTAAGTCGTCTGGTTATCAGTACGATGATGAGGGCGACTACTCGGAATACGCAGATAAGTATGCCGACGATTATCAGGAGAAGTAACTCGCGTAGCACCACGCGGGTTCTTCCCGTCTCTTTTTCTAGCCCGCCACCGCCCGCCGGTGGCGGGCTTTTGCATGGGTGGGACGCGGACGTCCGCGCTCGGCCTTCGCTAACAACCAGTTCGGCCTGAACGCCGTTGACCTGCCCAGCATCACCTACGCAGACCCCAACCACCGCTGGGGCCTAGCCCCCTTCCACTACACCCCTGATGTGTACCGGCACGTTATCGATCAGTTCCGCGCTGAAGGCTATCGGGTTTAACCTAAACGTTAGAGAAAAACGAAACCTGCACCCCCGGTCTTTCTCCACATGAAAGTGGCGCTGATCGCCATATGTAATGCTCTGAGCGCTACATATGGCAACCAGCGCCACAGTCAGAAGGGGAGCTCCTTAGACCCGGCTACGAGCCCCCAGAAGATACTATGACGTAAGCCCTACTTACTTGTAGGAGCCCAGCAGCACCGCCGCGCCGCCGTCCACACCCTTAGCGCCCTGCACGTAGTCGGGGTTGCTCTTGTGCTCGCCAGAATCCTTCTGCACGGTACCCAGCACCCACGAGGGCAGGCCGCGCTTATTCAGGCGCTCAACAGCCGCATCGGCAACGGAGGGGTCAACCACAGCAATCATGCCCACACCCAGGTTCAGGGTGCGTTCCAGATCAGCCAGGGGAACAGAACCCAGCTCACCAATCAGCTTGAAGATAGCGGGAATCTCCCAGGTCGAACGCTCCACCACACCCACAGCGCCCACCGGCAGCACGCGGGCCAGGTTAGCGGCCAGACCGCCACCGGTTACATGCGAGAAGCCTCGCACCCCCGAACCGGTCTGGCCGTCCTCACCGTTTACGGGGAAAGCCTCAATCAAATCCAGGCAGTCAGCGGTGTAAATGCGGGTGGGCTCCAGCAGCTCCTCACCCAGGGTACGGCCCAGCTCAGCCACCTCACGCTCGTACTCCCAGCCAGCAACCGAAAGCACCTTACGCACCAGGGAGTAGCCGTTGGAGTGAATACCGCTCGATGCCATAGCAATCAGCACATCGCCCTCACGCACACGGTCGGGCCCCAGTAGCTCGTCAGCTTCAACGATGCCGGTAGCAGCACCTGCCACGTCGTACTCGTCCTCAGCCAGCAGCCCGGGGTGCTCAGCGGTTTCACCACCCACCAGGGCGGTACCAGCCAGGGAGCAGCCCTCAGCCACACCGCGCACAATATCGGCAATGCGCTCGGGCACCACCTTGCCGGTGGCAATGTAGTCGGTCATAAAGAGGGGGCGGGCGCCGGTTACAACGATATCGTCGACAACCATACCCACCAGGTCATGGCCAATGGTGTGGTGGATATCGAGCTTCTGGGCAATTGCCACCTTGGTGCCCACACCATCGGTGGAGGTCGCCAGGTAGGGCTTGCGGTAATCCTTGAGCGCAGACAGGTCAAAGAGGCCAGCAAAGCCACCCACGCCGCCAACCACACCGGCCCCGTGAGTTGCCTTGACGGCGTCCTTCATCAGCTCAACAGCGCGGTCGCCCGCCTCAACATCTACACCAGCCGAAGCGTAGGTAACTGCGTTCTGGTTCTCGCTCATTTAGCGGGCCTCTCGGTCAGTGCCGGTAGAATCGGCAGGAATCGTATCTTGGGGAAGGACTAAGTCTTCAAGGTCTGAATCGGGGCCAGGCTCACAAGAGCCGGTGCCTGATGAGGCCGCCGGGACACCATCAAACTTGTGTTCCAGCGCCTCAGTACCGGGGCGGGTTTCGATAGACACCGCCTTGGCCCTAGAAGGCTTATGGGCAACAGGACGCTCCACCGTTACCTCAGCTGCGGTACCGGCCAGCGGGCCCCCCTTGGAACCATCAAAGATGGACTTGCCACGGCGGTCTTCGCTGGGCAGCTCGATGGGGTACTTGCCGGTAAAGCAGGCGGTACACAGACGCTCGCGCGGCTGCTCGGTAGCGGCAATCATACCCTCTTCTGAGATGAAGCCCAGGGAATCTGCGCCCAGCGACTTACCAATCTCTTCAATGGTCAGGCCGTTAGCAATCAGTTCGGAGCGCGAGGCAAAGTCAATGCCGTAGAAGCAGGGCCACTTGACCGGCGGGGACGAAATCCGCACGTGGACCTCTTTCGCACCTGCCTCTCGCAGCATCCGCACCAGGGCACGCTGGGTGTTGCCGCGAACGATAGAATCATCAATCACGACCAGGCGCTTACCCTCCACTACGGAGCGCAGGGGGTTGAGCTTGAGCCTAATGCCCAGCTGGCGGATGGTCTGTGAAGGCTGAATAAAGGTACGGCCCACATAGGCGTTCTTCACCAGGCCGTTACCGAAGGGAATGCCCGACTCCTCGGCGTAACCAATCGCCGCCGGGGTACCGGACTCGGGAGTGGGCATAACCAGGTCAGCCTCTACATGGTGCTCACGAGCCAGCTGACGCCCCATCTCAACACGGGACTCGTAGACACTGCGGCCCGAAATCGTGGTATCGGGGCGAGCCAGGTAGACGTACTCAAAGACGCAACCGGCAGGCCTGGCTTTAGCGAAGCGCTGGGACCGCAGGCCGTCCTCGTCGATAGTGATGAACTCACCGGGCTCAACCTCCCGCACGAAGGAGGCACCGACGATGTCGAGAGCGGCGGTTTCTGAGGCGATCACCCAGCCGCGGTCAAGACGGCCCAAGACCAGCGGACGCACGCCCTGGGGGTCGCGCGCAGCGTAGAGGGTGTGCTCGTCCATGAAGACCAGGCAGAAAGCACCTGAGAGGGTGGGGAGCAGATCGAGGGCAGCCTCTTCGAGGCTGTCAAAGTCGTGGTCCTTGAGCAGGGCAGTGACCAGGGCGGTGTCGGTGGTGTTGCCCTGGGCAAGCTCACCGCGCTCGGGGCGCTTACCGCCGTTCTTAGCCAGCAGGCGGTCGTAGAGGTCAGCCGAGTTAACCAGGTTGCCGTTATGGGCTAGGGCGAGCGTGCCGTGGGGGGTGTCGCCCAGGGTCGGCTGCGCGTTCTGCCAAATATTGCCACCGGTGGTGGAGTAGCGGCAGTGACCCACTGCCATATGGCCGCTCATTGAGTTGAGGGTGGCCTCATCAAACACCTGGGATACCAGGCCAATATCTTTGTAGACATTCAGATGTTTGCCGTCGCTGGTGGCGATACCGGCTGACTCCTGGCCACGGTGCTGCAGAGCATAGAGGCCGTAGTAGGTGAGCTTAGCGATATCTTCGCCGGGGGCCCATACACCAAAGACGCCGCATTCGTCTTTAGGGCCGTGATCAACGAGGTCAAGGTCGAAGGATAGTTTTCCATCAGGACGAGCCAAGGTGGTTTTCCGTCTCTTGTTGTGGGGTGGTTATCTCGCCGTGCAGCGTGGGGTAGCGCATGTGAGCGAGCGAACATATCAAGTGTACCTGCCCGATACGCTACTGATAAGTAAAGCCCACCGTGTGAACGTTTCTGCTCACGGGCGGGCTTGGCTTAGTTTCGCTGGCTTACAGCTCGGTAGGTGGTGGTGCGCTTGGCAGAGCGCCTATCGAGGAGCAGGGCCACTACGATGGCAGCGGCGGTGCACAGAGCCCCGAAGATAACAGCCATCACGCCGTAGATTGCGCCGAAAGTATAGCTGGGGTTCTCCGGGCCGAAGGCGGTGACAAGGAAAGCCACAATGAGGCCGATGAGCAGGCCGGTAATAGCAAAAGCCGGCAAAGAGGGGGCACGGCGCACCGTCAGGTTGGCACGGTCAGGCGCGGACGCCGGGGCAAAATGCTGGCCGGGGGCTGCCTGCTTCTCAACCTCGGTGAGAGGAGCAGCAGGTTCGGTGGGGCGACGGAATCTCGACAGGATGCTCATAACTACTAACCTTACCAAGGCTAGGTTTATAAATCGTCTGTGGTCTGTGCTAACTCTAAAGCATGGAGAGACGTATACCTTTGACTTTGTGTATAGGCGCTTCCTCGACCGTGACGCTCGTGTTTGATGGGATGGCTAAGGGTTCGGTGCTCACCATGGGGAGGTTTTTCGTTGGGCGATGAAAGGATAAATACCTGATAACGGCCGCCATCCCAGCCAGCAGCTCGAGCAGCCATGATAGCGTTGCCAAGTTTGCGTTCATTTCGGTTGTTGCTTGCCATGAGCTGCTCCGCGTGTTCTTCGGTCCACAGCACATCATCACGTTTAAATTTAATCCGGGCTATTTCAGGCTTAATCTCTTTTTCAGAGTAAAAGGCCATATAGTTGACGTCTTTGAAGGACCTTCCTGCCTGACACACGTAAATATGGTGGTCGCAGTAAAGAGGCCAAGCATCTTTCCCCGCTACTACAACGGTGTCTTCTGAGCTTACGGGCTTTTCTGCGTAGATAGCATGCACTCTCGATACAGATCGCATCCAGTTCTCGAACTGTGGGTCAATGTACCCAGCCAATTTAAAGATTCTTGTAACTTCAAAGAGAATGTCCGTATTAAGTAGAGAATCGTGGTGGGCAATCCTATTTCTAAATTTCCTTACAGCTTCCAACTCGACAGCGACAGACTTACGTTTCCCTTGATACGCATACGGAAATGCTTTATGCAGGCACTTTTTCCATAACTCATCGTATTTGCTTCCCAGTAGCCCGGACCAGAAGCCAAAAGAAAGAGATGCTGAAATCTGATCCCGGTTATTTTGATGTACTTCAGGAAGCCGGTTCCGCCCTGTTGCTATCATTTCAGCAATGTGATGATTGATGAGTGGCTGTGAAAAAATCCACGGGACGCTTGAGGGGCTCTGTTCGTGGTATTCCCTGAGGGCCTTATCTATGGAATTACGCACCCCTACTTCAAGGTAGGCAATCAGCTCAAAGCAGGTGCTCGCCATGCGATGGATCCAGGCGTAAAGTTCCAGCGCTTCTGGAGCTGAAGCTGTTTGTGCTCTGTAAGGCGAGAGACGTGGTTCGGAGAGAAGCTCCAAAATTTTTGTAATGTCCATCTCATTTTTATCCGACATGTGTTCATGCTAGCATGAGTGTGAACGCCCCGGTGCGGCCTCTGCCTTGAGTAAGCTCCCGGGGCTTTTATTTTTAAAGAAGTGGCAGATAGTCGCTCAGATCTGCCCGTAACCCGGACGCCGAAATCGCGGGGGCGGCACTCTGCCAGCTGGCATAACCCAGCGCTATAGCGCACCAGGTCAGCGGGTCTGTTTCAACAACGTTGGGCGGGGTGCCGCGGGTATGCCGCGGCCCGGCGATACACTGGGTCACACCCATCGGTGGTACCCGCACCTCCACAGAATTCCCCGGGGCAAGGGTCGCCAGCTCTTCGAGTAGAAAACGGACGGACGCCGCCCTCACGTTCCGGGGCAGGGCAGCGAAAGCCGCCGCGCGGGCGTCCTCACCCTCTGTACTCTCAAAAACCTGCCGTACCTGGGCAAGAGCGGCGAGGCCGTCCGCCTCGGTAACCTTGCGGCGAATCGCCATTAGAGGATCCCCTCAAAAGCCGCACCGAGCTCGATAGAACCCACGGGCTGCCCACCACCGGTGATGGGGAAGGTTGTGGCCGCAACCGCCCGGTCAGCGACCCCGCCCTCAAGAAAACCAGCGGCCTGGAGTGCCCGCACCGCTACCAGGGAAGCAGCCCTGTTAGAGCCGTCAAGCATCTTCAGCGCCACCGATGTGCCAGAGCGCAATCCAATAGCCAGCACCCCCTCAGCCCCGCGCTTGACCACAGCGTCGAGGGTCTCAGCTAGCACCGTATCGGAGCCGCCGGGCGCATGGACGTACTCGGGGTAGTCCACCATAGCTGTTGCGACGGTGGCTGCGCGGGCATCAGCTGTGATGTTCTCAACCGCCGATCCCAGAGTGGAATAGGCTCGGGCAAGGCCCACCAGCGAGGTCGCAGCAACAGGGGCACCGCACCCGTCAACGGTTACATGCTGGGGAGCTTCACCCGTGAACTCCTCAATAGTCTGAAGTACCAGCTCCTGCAGGGGGTGGTGCGGGTCGGTGTAGTTATCTGTCGACCAGCCCGACTTCACACAGCCCCACAGAAAGGCCGCGTGCTTACCGGAACAGTTAAAAGCCAGGCGCTGCTTGTCGTGACCAGCCCTTACCAGGGCGTGGTAGCTGGGCTCATCAGCAGGCCAGGCAGGCGGGCAGAGCAGGGCATCGGCGGTCAACCCTGCCTCAGCCAGTACCGACTGGGCAACCTTCATATGCTCAAAGGAACCGGTATGGGAACCGGCAGCCAGCGCAATCTGGGCCCCCTGTAGCTCAGCCCCCGCGTTCATTGATGCAATAGCCTGCAGGGGTTTGAGCGCCGAACGGGCATAGATTAGAGCCTCGGGGGTTCCCAGGCTCAGGGCGGTAGAGCCGTCGGATGTCAGTACGACCAGCGATCCCACATGGCGGGACTCGATAAAGTCACCACGGGTAACGACGGCCAGCTCTGCTGCCTGCTGCGCGGTAAAAGTCTGCATGCCCACCAGTCTACTGGGTAGCCACTAGTGCTGAAACGAGCAAGGCCCGCACTTATTCTGATTCATCCGCAACTAGTTGCGGGTTTTTCAGAATAAGTGCGGGCATCTACCGACTGGCCGTGCGAGGTTAGCTGGGTGCGGCGTCCTCGCTACTGCTCTTTCTGCTGCTCAGAGAGAGCCTTGAGGGCCTCGCGGGCCTCGCGGGCAGCTCGCTGAGCCTCAACCTGGGCCTCGTCTGCCGCTGCTAGAGCCTGGTCGGCAGCAATCACAGCGGCCTGGGCCAGAGCACGCGTGGACTCGACCGCCACAACCTGGGTGGGGCTGACCGGACGCTCCGCGGCGGACGCCGGCTGCTGGGCGGGTGCCAGGGCCGCCTCTTCCTCGTGTGCACGGGCTTCGAGCTTGGTCCCCTCAACGTCCAGGTCGGGGAGCAGGCGGTTGAGCCAGGCGGGGAGCCACCAGGCCTTTTCACCCAGCAGGTGCATGAGCGCCGGAATCAGGGTCATACGAACGACGAAGGCGTCCAGCAGAACACCGACCGCCAGCACGAAACCGATGGAGGCAATCATGGGGTCACCGGAGAAGACGAAGCCAATAAAGACACCGGCCATAATCAGGGCGGCTGCGGTGACCACGCGGGCACCGTAATGGTAGCCCACCACAACCGAGGTCTTAGCCCCGCGACCGTGTGAGTAGGCCTCTCGCATGCCCGAGACCAGGAAGAGCTGGTAGTCCATGGCCAGGCCGAAGAGAATACCCACCGCCAGAATCGGCAGGAAGGCAAGCAGCGGGCCGGGGGTTGAAACGTTGAAGAGCTCAGCGGCCCAGCCCCACTGGAACACAGCCGTGGTTGCGCCAAGCGCCGCCAGCAGGGAGAAGAGGAAGCCCAGGGTCGCGGTGACCGGCACCAGAATGGAGCGGAAAACCAGAATCAGAACCAGCAGCGACAGACCCATGACCAGCGCAACATATACCGGCAGAACCTCAGCCAGGTTCTGGGCGATATCAACGGCCATCGCGGTCTGGCCGGTCACGCCGAAGGTCACCTCCCCGTTCTCGGTTGAGACGGTCATATCACGGAGGGCGTGCACCAGGTCGGTGGTTGACTGGGCGTTGGGGCCATCGCTAGGAATCACCTGGTAGAGCAGGGCGGTGTTATCGTCAGAGATCATGGCGGGAATGACGGCTGAAACGTCGCTCTGATTCAGAAGATCCTGGCCCACCTCAACCTGCAGAGCCTTGGCCTGTTCCGCGGTGGTTCCCTCGGGCAGGCGGGCTGCTACCACGATGGGACCGTTCTGCCCCTCACCAAACTTGTCGGCAATCGTGGTGTACGAGATGTAGGCAGCTGAATCCGTGGTTTGTGAGGCACCGGTCGGCAGGCCCAAGCGCATATCGGTCACCGGCAGGGCGACAGCACCCAGAGCCAGCACCACAGCGGCAACGGTGGCAATCGGCTTCTTCAAGATCAAGCCGATCCAGCCGCGGTGGGCCTCCTCATGGTCAGCCGCCGCCTGCTTGGCGTCTGCTCGAATGGAAGCCGCCTGTGCGTCGTCCTCGCTGGCAGCCTGCGCACCAGCCGCAATTTTCGCCCGCTGCTTTTTACTCAGGACGCGCTCACCCAGCAGAGACATCACAGCGGGGGAGAGGGTGGTAGCAACTGCCACAGCAACAGCAACCGCAAAAGCACCGGCGTTACCCATCACGCCCAGGAAGGGGATGCCCACGACGTTCAGACCCAGCAGGGCGATGATAACGGTGGTACCGGCGAAGAAGACCGCGCCGCCGGAGGTTCCGGTGGCCAGGGCGATGGAATCCTTCACGTTCATTCCCTTAGCCAGGTTGGTGCGGTGGCGGTTCAGAATGAAGAGGGTGTAATCGATACCCACAGCCAGGCCCAGCATGGTGCCTAGGGTTGGGGTAGTTGAGGTCATCTCAACGAGGCTCGACAGTGAAAGGACGGCCAAGGCCGAGGTGCCCACGCCAATAATCGCCATGATAATCGGTAGCCCGGCAGCCACCAGGGTGCCCAGCATCAGGAAGAGGACGATAAAGGCAATGCCGATACCGATAGCCTCAGCGGTCGCATTCATTTTGGGCTCAACACCCTGCATGTACTGGTCGTAGGTAACGGTCAGGCCGCTATCGGAAAGCACGTTGAGCTTCTGCTGGGTTTCTTCGAGAGTTTCCGCCGGGATAGAGCCGGTCTCGGCATCGAAGGTAACGGAGATAAGAGCCGTGGAGTTATCCTCAGAAATCGCCACACCGCTCTGGGACATTTCGAGCAGGGAAGCGTTCTGCTCAAGGGTGCTCTTGCCGTTCTCTAACCGGGAACGGGAATCTTCAAGCTGGGCAAGGCCAGATTCATAGTCGGCTCGACCCCGATCAAGCTGGGCCTGAGCCTCTTCCAGCTGGGTGCGGCCCTGGTTGAGCTGCTCAGTGGTAGCGTCCAGCTGAGTCCGCTGGGCATCAAGCTGGGCCTGCTGGCCGTTGACCTCACCAAAAGCCTCCGGCGGAGCACCTTCACCCTCAAGGCGGCTACGGGCCTCGTTCAGCTGATTCTGGGCGTCCTCAAGCTGGGCGTAGCCCTCATCGAGCTGCTGCTGGCCAGACTCAAGCTCAGCCTTGCGGGAATCAAGCTCGGCCTGCCCCGAATCCAACTGAGCCTTTGCCGCATCAAGCTGGGCCTGGCCGTCCGCAAGCTGCTGCTCGCCCCCGCTCAACTCTGCCTGACCCGCCTCAAGCTGGGTCTGGGCGTCCGCAAGCTGCTGGGCCATAGCGAAGGGGGCGTTGACGGTATCAACACCCTCAACGTCCTCAGCCTCAGCGGCGGCGCTGGCGACGGCAGCTTTTTGCTCATCGGTAAAGGCGGAGCCGTCCTCGGTCTGCACGATGGCAGAGCCGGTTCCTGCATTGAGATTCAGGTTGAAGGTATCGGTCAACTCTTCCTGAACCAGCTGCGCCTCGGTACCAGGAATAGTGATGGAATCGGTCAAATCGCCCTTAAAAGAGGCGTAGGCGCCGCCAGCTAGAGCGATCACCAGCGCCCAGATGCCGATAACGGTCCAGGCGCGGCGAGCTGCAAAGCTACCGACTTTATAGAGGAACTCAGACATGGCCTGTCGGTTTCCCTTTCGTGTGGTTGTGTTTTCTCTTAAACGGTCTGGTGGGAGGTAACGCTGCCGTCAGCGGTAAATACCGGGGTTCCGGCTGCTACCTGGTTGAGGGACGCATGAATGTGGGGCACAAACATCTGGGGCTCGATGACTAGCTGCTTGGCGGGCTCTTCAAAAATGTTTTCATCAAGTTCTTGAGCGAACCGCACAAAGGCGAAGACGTAACCCATCAGCAGGTTGTAGGCGAAGAGACCAAGGGCTAGTGACTGGTCGAGTGATAGGTCGGGGTAGAGCTGATCAATCTCGCTACAGAGGGTGTTGCAGATATCGCCCAGGGTGAGGGTGACTTCGCGGGCTACCAGATCAAACTCTTCCTCAACCAGTGCTGTGCCCAGAGTGACAAAGCGGACGAGGTGCTGCTGCACCCTTTCGGTTTCTACTGCCTCGTGGAAGTGTTGCACCAGGGCCTGCGGGAGGTCCTCGATGGCGACTCCCCGGGGGAAGGGAGGCTCGTCGATGCAGGGTTCGAGGTGGGTTGAGAGCTGGTAGGTCAGGGCGTCTTCGAGTTTTTTGAAGTGGTTGAAGACGGTGCGCTCTGAGACCCCTGCGTGCTCTGCGAGGGCCGAGGCTGTTAGGCCTGCTCGCCCGCTGGTGAGCACAAGGTGTTCAGCGGCTGCGGCGATTTTTTGTTTGGACGCTGTCGAGCGGGCCCTGCGCCGGTCGAGGGGAGGGGTGTGTTTCAGCATGTATTTACAGTAACTGCAATATTGCAGGAACTGCAAATAGTTGGGGCGTGGGGTTGGGCATGACTGCGGGTTGCTGGGCGTGACTGGCGCAAGTCTTCCGCACTTATTCTGATTTACCCGCAACTAGTTGCGGGGTTTTCAGAATAAGTGCGGAAAGGTATGTGAGCCGGGGTGGGCGTCCACAAAAATCAATCGGCAAAACCGCTCAAACTGCGGTAAAAACTTCATCAAATCGTGACCTTGCCGGTAGCCTAAAAGAATGAAGGTTTTGGTACTGGGCCCCGGCGGTCGTGAACACGCAATTATTCGAGCACTCCT